>REAP01000053.1 GCA_004294385.1 Oscillatoriales cyanobacterium
GCCGATGTGCTAGACTTTTTGTATAGGACGATCGCAGAGACAGAAGCAGCAGCCGATGGCTCAGAAGCAAGTATTCAAGAAATTAAAAGGAGTTGGAATCTGCCATGACTCAACAGCCCAGAATACCGGATTTAGAAACTAGACAGCAAAATGTTGCTAGGATGCGAGAATCTTGCCAGCAGCTTGATATTGTCAATTTAAAATTAGATGAAGTCCTCGCAATGTTAGAAGCTGACAACCGCCGTCAGCGACAGGAACGTTTAGATGGTAAATACCGGCGAGTACCAGAAAAAGTAGCAGAATCCTAAATAATTGCCCAAACCTTTTGACTAAAATATCTGTCGCTCATTTGATGGCAAAATAAGGATTAACTATCATTATCTAATTTCAGGGGAGGAATTTGATCGGCAGTTAAAGTAATTACTTTGCCATCTTGCCAAATGCTAATTAATTCCCCTAATTTGCGGTGTTTTTCTATGGCTTTAGCAATTAAACCCGGAGATCCCCCCTAACCCCCCTTAAAAAGGGGGGGGACAAGACGGTTCAAAGTCCCCCTTTTTAAGGGGGATTTAGGGGGATCTGATTTGATTGATACTGTCATCATAATCTGACAAATGCCTCAATAAATTTATTTGCTGTCTTGAACTTCCAGCGACTTAATCATCTTCTCAACAACCGGCAAAAACTGATCATACTTCCCCGCTTCCGCCTCATAGGTAATCAAATAAGCCTTGTCATGTTTCATCGTCCAAACATTTAATTTCTTGAACTCTTGATTCCCTTCTTTGGTTGTATAAACAACTTTATACCCGCTTTTGCCTGCTAAAGTCGATTCACCCTCTTGAGCTATCTTAGCATTTTTATCTAATTTCAAGATTTCTTGTTTAGATAACTTCGTATATTCATCGAGGGTTTTATTCGTCGTAGGTTCAACTGTCACAATCAGCCGTTCTTGAAATTTATCAGCATCGCTTTCTTTCGGTGAAATAAATTGAACCACCTCTTTAGTAATGGGGTTAGACTCTTCTTGTTTGTCCCAATTATCGGGATATTTGATTTTAATGCCTTGGGCTGTATTGTCATAAGTTGCCAGATTATCAGCAGGCTTCAATATCACTGTAAGTAATCCTGCTACACAAAATATAGTAGCCAAACAAAGACCAGCAAAAACAATTTTACGATCGGGTGGTCGAATTCGTCTCAAATTATTTAGGGCTTGCAACACCTCTGCCGCTGACTGGTAGCGATCGCGAAAATGATATCGTACCATTTTGTTTAAAATATTAGCAAAACCATCGCTAACTTGAGTGCGATCGCGCCAAACAATTTCACCATTAGCATCCTTTGGTAACTCGTGAGGAAGTATCCCCGTCAGCCATTCAATCCCAGTCATTCCCACAGCATAGATATCGCTGCCAAAGTTAGGATGTCCGTTATTTTGTTCCGCTGGCGTATAACCATTTGTGCCGATGCCAATAGTCGGCGGAATTTGCCCTGTGGTGTTAACTATGTGAGTGCTAATTCGTTTGACAGCCCCAAAGTCGATTAAGAATATTTTGCGATCGGAATTACGCCTCATTAAATTAGCAGGTTTAATATCACGGTGAATGACTTTGTGCTGCTGAACAAATACTAAAATTTCTATAATATCCTGCAAAATAGCCATAACTTCCGACTCACTAAGCCGCTGGCCAGGGGTAATTTCTTTACTTAAATCTCTCCCCTCAATCAACTCTTGAACTAAATAAAATTCCTGATTTTCCTCAAAATGATCCAAAAGTTCAGGAATCTGAGGATGAGTTCCGAGATTGTGGAGAGTGTCTGTTTCTGTTGTAAATAAACGTCTAGCTATCTCTAGAGTTTGCGGATCTGTAAACTGCGGCTTGAGTTGCTTGACGACACACCGAGGATTTCCCTAAGATTTATGTTGGGTAGCAGTAGTGTGCGGGCTGAACTATTGATAGTTTAGTTTAGTTTGGGAAACCTGTCATCTATAACAGCAAGCTTCAGACTATCTCGATTTTGTCGAGTATTATGGATGAATCTGACTCAAAATCACCCGCAACCGATCGTAATCATCCTTCAACAAAACACTCAAACTCCTCCCCGCTTCTACCAACCAAGATCGATCGCGCTTTCGCAACTGATAAACCTCCCGAATCGCCGCCGCCGTCAGCGCATCCACCGGCGCATTAGCCACCCCCAGCAGCGTCCTCAAAAAATCCAACTGAGCACTAAAATCAATCACCTCATCCGGTTCGCACCGATAAACCGCCTGGTGAATTTGTGGCGGTCTTGGCGGAATATACTGATAAATAGTTCCCCGTTGCGCCCCATAACCGTTCAAGCTTTCAGTAGCAGTTTCAAAACCCACAATTGCCGATCGAAATTCGGTCTTTAACATCGCAAAAATCTGCGGTTGTTCCTCCCGCAACTCTTGCAGCGACATCCCCAAAGCCCGCGCTCTGTGCACGGTGTCGATCGGGCTAGTTGTCGCATGATAAACTACTGCGATCACGAGATTTCCCGACTGTTCATCGGTAGCTTTCACCCAACTCCCAAAAGGTGGCATCGCCGGAAAACTCAAGTCTTCTGGATCTAAACATTGAGCTAAAAATTCTGTAGTTGCAGTTTCAATAATTTCGCCAATATGGTCGTTGAGACGCTCTTTCTCTGGAAATTGGGGGAGGTTTATACGCATCTTGGGAATTGGGAATTGGGAATTGGGGATTGGGGATTGGGGATTGGGAATTGGGGATTGGGAATTGGGAATTGGGAATTGGAAATTGGGAATTGGAAATTGGGAATTGGGAATTGGGAATTGGGAATTGGTTGGTCGTTAGCTATTAGAAGTAAGTTTGATATAATACTCATAAATAATAGCTAATGACAACCAACTACCGACTAATGACTAATGACTACTGACTACTGACTACTGACTATTTTGTTCTGCCTGCGGTAGCATCCACAAGTTCTAATTGTGACAGCCGAAATGAGATCAGTTTGTCCCAATTGCCACCTTCAAATAGTACCGCGACTTTCCCGTCGGTGACTCGCTGGACAAGTCCTTGAAAGCCGTAGTAAATCTCGGTGGTATCTTTAACTCGAACTGCTGAACCTGGAAAAATCATAAGTTTTTGAATGTGATGTTTGGTGTTTATAGCTTACCGTTTTTTGGCGATCGAGTAGGGATACGGCAGTCCGCCAGGGGTTAAAACCCCTGTCTAATAGCAAAAGTCCTCTTAAGAGGACTAATGAGTTGAAAATTCTTCTCTTCAGTCCTCTTGAGAGGACTTTCGCTTTGAGGCAGGGGTTTCAACCCTTGCCGGACTATGAGTTTTACCTTAAGTTGACACTAATGGCCACTGCCGTCTCCTCATTCCGCGTCATGTTAATTCCGATGTAATTTAGGCTAAGGCTGCTACAGAAACTTTACCCGCAATCCTACCCGCGATCGCCCGCAACTCCCTCGCCGAAGCAGAACCCGGTTGTCCCACCACAATCGGTACACCCGAATCGCCACCTTCCCGCAACGGAATTTCCAGCGGAATGCGGCCTAACAGCGGCACTCCCAACTCAGCAGCCGTTCTTTCGCCCCCACCAGAACCGAAAATATCGTATTGCTTATCCGGCATATCCGGCGGCACAAAATAGCTCATATTTTCCACAATTCCTAACACAGACACTCCCAACTGCTGGAACATCTTCAACCCTTTGCGGGAATCCAACAGCGAGACAGTCTGCGGCGTAGTCACAATCACCACACCGGCCATCGGCACCGCTTGCGCCATCGTCAACTGCGCGTCTCCAGTACCCGGAGGCATATCTACAATCAGATAGTCTAAATCGCCCCAATTTACCTGGTAGAGAAACTGCCGGATGATCCCGTTCAACATCGGGCCTCGCCAAATTACAGGCTGGTCTTTCTCAATTAAAAATGCCATCGACACCAATTTGACACCGTAATTGAAGGCTGGTTGAAGGGTTTCGCCACTTTTTCCCTCTTGAACCATGACTTTTGCATCACCGAGTCCCAACATGGTCGGGTCGTTGGGCCCATAGATATCGGCATCTAGCAAACCGACTTTAGCACCGGTTTGAGCCAGGGCTACTGCGACGTTTACCGCCACTGTACTTTTGCCGACTCCGCCTTTGCCACTGGAAATTGCGATAATATTTTTAACGCCTTCTATGCCTTGGCGATCGCCTACTCCCTTCTGCTGCGGTGTTTCTGCTGTCACCTCCACAGCCACTGTTTCGACACCGGGCAATTGTTTGACCGCTTTTTTGCAATCATCGACAATAAATTCTCGCAGCGGACAAGCTGGCGTTGTCAGCACCAAGGTGAAGCTGACGACTCCGCCGTCGATTTTGATGTTGCGGATCATGTTCAATTCCACCAAACTCTTTTGTAGTTCGGGGTCTTGGACTGGTCGCAGGATTTCTAGGACTGAACTAACATCGAGTGTATTGGGCATTATGTTCTCCACCATAGCTCTGCAATTGGGTCTGTAATTTGCGATCGATCTTTAAGTATATTTTTATTGATATTTTTTAACGTAACTTTATAAAAAACTTTTTCAGACTTGGGGTGGCATAATTACATGACGACTGGATTTGGGACTCACGGTCAATCTGAAACTCACATCCGATCGGCAATAATTTCTACGACCGAAAGCAATTTGGTCAAAATCCCCGAATTGATCCGTGGTCGCAATTCTTCAATCCAAAATCTAAAATCTAAAATCGGATGACAGTTTCTACAACACTTAAAACAGCGACTTCCCCGTTTTTGCCACCGACTGACTCTAGAGCTAAAGTCAGTCAATTTATGAAAGGCTTACAAGATGAAATTTGTCAAGGCCTAGAACAACTAGATGGCAGTGGCAAATTTAAACAGGATTCTTGGGAACGTTCCGAAGGCGGCGGTGGACGTTCTCGCGTCATGCGCGAAGGGGATGTCTTTGAACAAGGCGGAGTGAATTTTTCCCAAGTTTGGGGCGAAAGTTTGCCTGCTTTGATTTTGACCAAGCACCCAGAGGCGGCTGGCCACGATTTTTATGCCACTGGCACTTCGATTGTGCTGCACCCACGCAATCCCTATTTGCCTACGGTTCACCTGAATTACCGCTATTTTGAAGCTGGGCCGATTTGGTGGTTTGGCGGTGGTATCGATTTGACTCCTTACTACCCGTTTGCTGAGGATGCTACTCATTTTCACAACACTCTGAAAGCAGCTTGTGACAAACACCATCCTGCATATTATCCGGCCTTTAAACTCTGGTGCGACGAATATTTCTACTTGCCTCACCGCCAAGAAACTCGCGGTGTAGGTGGCATCTTTTTTGATTACCAAAATGGTAAAGGCCCGCTTTACCGCGACCAGAATGTCAAAGGGAAGGCTGCTGCGTATAGCAATGAAGTCGGGAAGCCGGACGATCGCAGTTGGGAGTCGGTATTTGCTTTTGTGCAGGAATGTGGTAAGGCGTTTTTACCGGCTTATGTGCCCATTATTGAAAAACGTCGATCGACAGAATACGGCGATCGCGAACGCAATTTCCAACTTTACCGTCGCGGTCGCTATGTCGAATTTAATTTAGTGTACGATCGGGGCACAACCTTTGGCTTGCAGACCAATGGACGCACTGAATCGATTCTGATGTCCCTACCACCATTGGTACGCTGGGAATACTGTTTTGAGCCAGAACCCAACTCTCCAGAAGCCGAACTGTACTCGAAATTCTTAAAACCACAAGATTGGGCAAATTAGATGCCTCTGTAGTAACCGACCTGAGTTAAACTACTGGGAAAGTAACCACCGCGATAGATAATAATTTTGAGGGAAGGGTCAGTGATTCATATTGATCAAAAAACCCACACGCTTCAAGACGGTACAACAGTTATCGTCTTAGCACCGACTGGACGGCTGGATATCACAACAGCTTGGCAATTCCGCCTCAAGTTGCAAGAGTGTATTTCCAAACTTAGCCGTCATGTTGTAGTGAATCTTGGTCAGGTTAACTTTATTGATAGTTCTGGCCTGACCTCACTTGTGGCAGGTATGAGGGATGCAGATAAAGTCAAGGGGAGTTTTCGGATTTGCAATGTTCATCCAGAAGCCAAACTGGTGTTTGAAGTCACCATGATGGATTCTGTGTTTGAAATTTTTGAGACTGAAGAAGAAGCTTTGGAGGGAGTCCCTCGCGCCAGTTGAGGACATCTTGCACCGCCTGCGGTGTAAGAGAATCTGAAGATTGAGAGTCCCAGACTCCCAGGAACACAGCATTAGTAGGGACACGGCAATGCCGTGTCCCTACGGGGATTCAATTCAGTTCAAACTCATATCTTGCACCATTCTCAAGAACGGGCTAGAAGCCCGTTCCACAAAATTCAATGTTCTTGTGGAATGGGCTTCTAGCCCGTTCCTAAAAGCCTATTGAAAATGATAAGATCTCACTTCAGACCAATATCTCAGAAGCGAAATCCTGACGCTTGACAAATCGAAAAGGGCCCATTAAAGCTCCCCAGATAGCCTTGCCTGTTGTGGGGTCGATTCCCTTGTCATAGCTGAAAAATTCTTCGGCTGCTGCTTCAAATCCCAAGTCTACTTGGAAATTTTGCCCTCCGTAGGTAAAGCAGCAGGGAGTACCCACGGGCAAAGATGCCCGAAACCGATAGCGGTTGGGGCCTAAGTTTTGCACCGCAACCGAAAGGGTGCAGCCAGGAAGGAGTTGGATTTGCTCCCGATTTAGCTTTCCAAGCAAGTCGGGGTTGCGGCCAGCTCCTTTAACGGTTTCAATATCCTTGAACTGATAATATTGAGCTTCTAGAAGTCCCGGTGCTGTCTGTGATTGCCTCAGTTGCACGATGCGGGGACGGTATGGTTTGTCTAATTCCAGAATGTTGGCTTGTTCTGCAAACAGGGCAATGGTGGGTTCTGAAAATAGAGAAACGGGCAGTGGTCTTTGCCAAAAGCGAAGATGCACGTACCATACCGGCTCGGCAAGTGCTTGTTCGCGGTTGTCAAAATCGCCTGCCATGTACTGGGCCAAAGCGATTAATTCTGGAGAAAATGTCATGGGATTTTAGATTTTAGATTTTGGATTTTGGATTGAATATTTGTTCCCGCAGATGAATCAAGCGGCTGGGGCTCAAATTGCTTGATTGCGATCGCGATACACATATTAGACCTTCTAGCTTGACAATAAAACTTGATTGTGCAATGCCAAGGCAAATTTGAGCCAATCAGAATATTAAGTTTGTTAACGATTCCAGCTAAGATATAATTGTACGAAAGTTCCTAAGAAAATTAGGAAAATATGTAAGTCAGCGCCTGTAGTTGATTTATCAGCCTTTGGCTTCGGTGCTAGCGATACCGATGTAAAAAAAAATTGGCAATTTTTGTTGAGTGCGATCGCACACAGTTCCACTTTCCCGACTTTATTCATGCCGCCCAGCACACTCGGTACGGCAAAATTATTTAGATATAAGACTCAGGTGAACAAGAACCGTACTGTTTCAGATACTAAGCGAAGTTTCTATACGATTCATACTCGGCCGATCAACTCAATTTACCGACGAGTGGTAGAAGAGTTGATGGTAGAAATGCACTTGCTTTCGGCGAATGCCGATTTTCAATACGACTCTATCTATGCTTTAGGTGTGGTGACAGCATTCAATCGATTCATGTTGGGATACCTCCCAGAAAAAGACCAGGATTCGATTTTTAATGGTTTGTGCAAATCCATAGAAAGTGACCCCGATCGCTATAAGCAAGATGCCCACAGATTGGAAGCTTTGGCCGACAGACTTTCCGGTACGGAGTTGCTGTCGTGGCTCGATCGCTCTACCAGTTTTGATGATACAGGAGATTTGCAAGGGTCTTTAGAGGCGATCGCCAATAACCCTCAATTTAAGTACAGTCGCTTATTTGCGATCGGCTTATTCTCACTGTTAGAAAAAGCTGATCCCAGCTTGGTAAAAGACCAAGAAACGCTAAACAACACGCTCAAAACAGTAAGTGCGGCATTGCACCTACCCGAAGACAAAGTTAGCAAAGATTTAGACTTGTACCGCAGCAACTTGGAAAAAATGGCTCAAGCACGAATCGTGCTGGAAGATGTGATCCAAGCGGAACGGAAAAAACGCGACAAGCGCGATTTAGCTAATCAAGCTAGTGCTAGCTCTTCGGTAGACTCAACTGAAAGCAGCAATTAACGATAAATCCCGCTTTTTGAATTGAGCGGGATCTACTTAGCAGCCTACAGATATCTGTCAGATATCTGTAGTTTTTTTGACTAAGGGTGTTGCTCAAAATTAGCAGCATTAGCTTGCAACCAATTGCTTAAGTTTGAGAGAACTTCGCTTCCAGAAGTCGGCTTACCCAAAGCAGTCGGGTTGACCGGATCTGGTCTATCCAGGTTTCGGTCGATCGCAGCTTTGACTTCTTTGGAAATCAAATCATAAAGTTGCTCTTTCGCCCTAGCCCTTTGAAAGTGAGCTCCTTCCTCAGTCGTAGCGTAGAGAGGGGGCAATCTATTTAAAGCATAGGCCGCAATATCTCCCACATCCAGGCTCTGATCGCTAGTAGCCTCAATTTCTGCAACCCTAGCGATCGCATCACTGAGTACCAACTCTTCCATAACATTGATGAACTGCTTGCGAGGAAGCACCACAACTTCCCCAGTCAATAAAGCTCCCATCAGGCGATCGAGAGCCATATACTCTTCGATCGACAATTCCGAAGCCGTATTGCAGATTCGTCCCACCTCAGCTTCCATAGACGGCGTTAAGTAGCCATCCTGCAAAGCTTGTTCAACAATTTTTTCAATACTCATATATGCTTCCCGCTCAACGGCATCATCAATAAAGCTTTTTTGAAGACACAATTGCTTGCGTCTTGAGATTGGAGTTTTGAAGTTGGAGTTGACAATTTTAATACCAATCCTAACTCAACAACGATAACTAATTTCAGTTATCTGTGCGCCGCTTCTAAAAACCTACAGAAATCTGTAAATCAAACTTAGCGGTCGATGTTTAGCCTAGATTAAGTGCTATAAGCTTCCTGATTGCTCAGGTTGGCCTAATCCTCCCAGTTAGAGACTGCCCTGATTCGCAGAGGACTTCCATATTTGGTTTTTTGATGATTAATTTGTGCCAAGTGTGTTTCTGTGGTTTTCACGCCCAGTCAGCTTTAGCAACCCGCACTAATCAAGCGTTTCTCCAGTTTATAACGATTATTGCTGACTTTTGTCAAAGTCTGAAAAATCTAGACTTGTCTAGATTTTTCAGCTACTGTTTTAAACCCAATTTCCTGATAATTTACGGCTTTATTCGTCAAAAAAATTCCTCCAAATTCCTCCAAATTCTACTCAATTCCCTGAAGTCGCCAAGGTACTGGATCGATCGCCTGCCCATTCACATAAAGTCCCCAGTGCAGGTGAGGGCCTGTCGAAGCCCCCGTCGATCCCAGAGCCCCAATTACTTGACCAGCTTGCACGAAATCGCCCTCCTTGACATCAATCCGGCTGAGGTGCATCAAAATACTTGCTACCCCTTGACCGTGGTCGATACCAACCACATTACCGTGGATTTTGAACCCTTGGGATTCGCGTCCCACGAGAGATACTCGACCGGCTGCTGGTGCGATGACAGGGGAACCGTAAGCACCCGCGTAATCAACGCCACGGTGGTAATAGTCTTGGGCAAACACCCCATTATAGTATCGTCGCACGCCGTAAATGGTGGTAATTTCGCCAGAGTTGGGGCGCAATAATGGGCCATTCCAGAACTTTTGGGGCGTAACCAATGCTTTAAATGCGTCTACGCGATCGAACTCCGCATCACTACCTTCACCATCTTTCCCTGGTGGTAGCGTGATAGATTGGGTTGGAAAATTGCGCGATCGAACTTGTACGCTCAACTTCTGGACTTGTCCGTCACCAGCCACCTGGATTTCGCGAGCACCGGGCTTCTCCACAGGAGTTGTCGGTAGCAGAGTCCGAAAGCGGTTGTTCCCCATTGGAAAAGCAGGGTATTTTTTTTGCTGTACAGAAACCGTTGGAGTTTCACCGCTACCGTCTACCTGAATCATTACTGACAGCGTATCTCCCAATTCAGGATTTGCCGGCGTCACTACCACCTGCAAAGCTTGCACAGGCGATACCAGACTGAGAATGCTAGCAACAATTCCCCCACTCAAAATAGCCCTCTTCATGTTTGTTCTCAACAGCCTACACCCCAACATAGCACCCACAACTATTTTTGTACTTGACTCGGAGTTGGCTTGATTTACAGTCGTTGTCATCAGCAATATCCTTAATTTTTGTCTCCCTAATATTACACAAAGCCTCTAAAATCTAGGGCGCGATCGCCACAAAAAGTACGTCAAGCAAAGCTATCCCGTAGGGAATCGCCCTTTCCGGTCAAGTAGAAAATAATTTGTCAAAACAGAGAAAATTCCCCAGCATTCATGTGTATGGGCGAGATTTCTACAAACTCAGCCAACGAACATATCGGATATCTTAGTAAAAACGACCCATTTTTCGGTAGGCTGATGACACTTCTGTAGGACGAGTAGAATCAGGTTACATTTATAGAGAAAATAGCAAAGAAATCGGTCGGGCCGATACCGATTTAGAAGGTGCCACACATATGTTATATGCCGATCGCGGCGGGACTTATTCAGGAAAAAAACAACTTTAAGAAATACTTGAGCAAGAATTTCAAAGGTGGTACAAGCCCCCGGAGTTATCCGTGGAATCAATCCAAAATCTAAAATCGAAAATCCTCAAGCCCCCGCATTTATCCGTGGTCAATCTAAAATCTAAAATCGAAAATCTAAAATCGATTGACCAGTGGCAGTGACCACCTGGGGTTAAAACCCCTCATAGCGAAAGTCCTCGCTACGAGGAATAAAAACCTTTTTATCCCAAATTTGTAGTCGGTTTTAACTCATATCTTGTACCATTCTAAAAAGCCTGTAGGGACAGATTCACCAAAAGCTTTAAAGGGTGCAGACAGGTTAAATAAACCCGCCCCACCCACAAAAAAGCCCTTGAACTGGTTCCCAGTCAGATCCTGGAAACCCAGATCTAGAGGCTCTTCCTCCCCTTGTCTGGGCTTCACAGAAAGGGTTATTGCTTAACTTTCCCCCACAGCTTGATTGACTAAGACTTACACATTCACATACCCAAAGGAACACAAAAATGACAAAAGCACTACCAGGAAACGAAGGATGGGGAGTCAAAGCGGGTAATCTTATAAAAGCTGCATTCCTGCCTACAGTTTATAATGCCGATCGCATTGGCGAAACTCAAGCCAGAAACACAGACTTAACACTACAAACCAACAAGGAAATCGAAGCGAGCCGGCAAGAAATCCGCAATAAAGAACTCATGCTACAGGGATTTCAACGACAAGCAAACCTCGAATTTAAACCCGAAGAAGGCAATCTCAACCGCTCCCTACAGTCAGAATTGGCAAGAATCAACCGCGAATCCCAAGTCCAAGAAGGACTGCTAAACCTCCAACTACAAGAACAAATTGCCCAACTCAACCGCGAATTCCAAACCAAGGAAAATCAACTCAGCCGCGCACACCAAATACAATTAGAAATCTTGAGAGCTCGCCTGCAAAAATGGTGCATCGAACAGCAAAAAGAACTGCAATTACAACTAAAAAACATTGAGGCTCAACTGGCCCGCGAACTCCGAATTTATGACAGAAAAACTGCCATTGAAGCCATTCAAGAACAGAAAAGACAAGGCAACTCTCCCATTTGGTTGATAGCCGAAGATATTGTTAAATCCAATCCGGCTCAAAATCCTATTCCCCTGCGAGTTTTCCTATCGCCACCTACTTTGCAATTTGACCGTTCTGGGGATGGAAATGATGCCGCCAAAGACTTTCCAGAGATGGAAAAAACTCTGGGAATTTACCTGCAACAATTCTTTGAAAAATATTTAACCCAAGGACGACCTGTAGAATTCTTATCAGGTGCTTGGACAAGTAAGCTTTTTCACAGTCAAGCAGCAACACAATCAATGTTTCGCGGCTTAAAAACTGAGCCGACATTAATTTTAGAATCCGCTGCCGAAGGCGATATTTTTAACCTCAGTTTTGGTTATTGGGGTTTAAATTGGGCAACTTACCGCTACAAATCACCTATTCCTATGCTACCTTGGCGAGAGGTACTTTTTGATTTCGCTAAAGACAGGGTATTGCAGTGGCAAGCTCAGCGGGTTGCCTACATTGCTGAGGGCAATAGTGTTGAAGAATTTGATGAACTTTATGGCACTGAAGCTGTTAATAGTTTCTGGCACAACCTAAAAATCATTGAGAAAGAACGGAAGTGCGAAGCAATTGGAACCGATCCCACAGAAATCCCACGTCCCTACAGCATTCACAAGAAAGATTATCAAAGATTTCAGCAGTTTATCGGTATTTGTCACTGTTTAATTGCCGGATTGCTGGCAGATGAATACTTTTTCCTGCACGTCTCCCCGGAAGTTCGGCAGCGGCCCCTATTGCCTCAGTTACTCCCTGATTTGCTGCAAGATATTCCCTCAGAGGAACAGGAACAATTAGTAGAAATAGCGATGAATTTCTACGAAATGTTGTACAATGTGATTGCAGAATCTGAATCGGCATGGATTCCTGAACTGAAGTTAGATTTAGCTGAAGGTTTGCTGGATTTGCCCGATCGCCGTTGGGCCACAGCGCAAATTTTTGAGTCGGTAAAAGCTTGGCTGAAATTGCGCGACTTGTCGGTACCGTCAGGAAACCAAGAAATTTTGGATGCCCTCGATGCGGCTTTGACAATCGATGATTTGAAATATGTTGAAAAACTGAATAGCTGTTTGGCTGCTGTTGGCCAAAGTCACCAACTGAGTGTGATTGAATCTTGTTACAAGCGAGCTATTGGGCGCTGCCAAGAGGAAAAATATGCAGCAGCGATTGTTGATTTCAATCAAGTCCTTCAACTCAATGGTAATTTTGCTAAGGCTAATTTCAATCGGGGGTTTGCCTATGCTAAGTTGGAGCAGTATCGAGCTGCTATTGAAGATTACACTCAAGTTTTGCGGCTAGAACCCAATCATGCTGATGCTTGGAACAATCGAGGCAATGCTTGTTACAAATTGGGAGCCTACGAATCGGCAATATCTGATTACACTCAAGCATTAAATCTTAATCCGAATTTGCCGGGAGTCCTACACAACCGCGATGTTGCACAAGGTGTTTGGGATGAGAAAAAACGCCAACAGCGATTAGAAGAAGAGGAACAGCAACATCATTCTGAACAAGAACGTCAGCGGCGATTAGAAGAAGAGAAACGCCAACGTGCCGCTGAAGAGGAAGCTAAGGTTAAAGAATTCCATTTCGAGATTATTACAGTTGACAATCGAGGGCAAGAAGTTAGTCGCCAACCAGGAAAGGCAAGTCAAAAAGTCGAAAACTTGGGCAATTGGGTAAATTTGGAAATGGTTTATATTCCCGGTGATACATTCCAGATGGGTTCATCTGAATCTAGTTCGGAACAACCGCTACACCAAGTAACTGTCAAACCTTTTTATCTGGGCAAATATCCCATTACTCAAGAACAGTGGGAAGCGGTGATGGGAAATAACCCTTCTGAGTTTAAAGGCGCGAAACGTCCTGTAGAACAAGTAAGCTGGGATGATGCTGTGAAATTCTGCCAGAAACTTTCTCAAAAAACAGGCAAGACTTATCGCTTACCTGCGGAAGCGGAATGGGAATATGCTTGTCGCGCCCGAACTACAACACTTTTCCATTTTGGCGAAACAATTACCCCGGATTTAGTTAATTATGACGGCAATTATCCCTACGATTCTGCACAATCGGGACTTTACCGCCAACAAACAACGGATGTGGGGAGTTTTCCGCCGAATGCGTTTGGACTTTATGATATGCACGGCAATGTTTGGGAATGGTGTAGCGATCGCTGGCATGATAACTACAACGGTGCACCGACTGACGGAAGTTCTTGGGAAACTGGTACAGACGATCGCCGTGTGCTGCGTGGTGGTTCCTGGCTCAACGTTGCAGTCCTTTGCCACAGCGCCCTTCGTAGCAGGGTTTCGGCTGGCCTCCGCAGCTCGTTCTTCGATTTTCGCGTAGCTCTGGTTTCCGGGTAGCTTCCGGTTTTTGCACGGGGATTAAAGAAACCGGGTTTTTCAGCGAGATTAAAGATTGGAACCAAATATTTGGTAAAAAACCCGGTTTCTGATTCTGGCACGGGGATTAAAGAAACCGGGTTTTTCAGCGAGATTAAAGATTGGAATTAAATATTTTGGTAAAAAACCCGGTTTCTGGTTTTTGCGCGGGGATTAAAGAAACCGGGTTTTTCAGCGAGATTAAAGATTGGAATTAAATATTTTGGGAAAAAACCCGGTTAAACCCGGTTTCTGATTTTTTATGCGATTATTGATTTTACGCCCCTTTAAATAGATTAAAAGCAGTTCCGCTTGCTCCTTAACGATCGTCAACGCGCCAAACCTAGTCAACATATTAAACACTATAATATAACTTTACACTTTTTTCAGATAAGTTGTGCAAGAAGACTTCCGACTGATCGTTGACTTAGTTCTAGTTCTCGCTGCCGCCGCAGCAGGAGGACTCTTTGCATCGCTGTTGCGACAACCGGTAATTCTGGGCTATCTCCTCGGAGGGATGGTAGTCGGGCCTGCTGGTTTGGGGCTGATTAAAGAATTAATTCAGGTAGACACCCTGGCTGAATTCGGTGTTGCTTTTCTGTTATTTGCTCTGGGAGTGGAGTTTTCTTTCGCCGAACTCCAGAAAGTTAAAGCAATTAGTCTGGGTGGTGGGAGTTTGCAAATTGTCCTGACGATCGCAATTACTACTTTCACCTCTTTAGCTGTAGGCTGGGTAGAATCACCAGCCCAAGGCGTGTTTCTGGGAGCAATTCTGTCACTCTCCTCCACAGCAGTGGTACTGAAGTGCTTGATGGAACGCAATGAAGCTGGTACTTCCCACGGTCAAGTAATGCTGGGAATATTGGTAGTTCAAGATTTAGCATTGGGACTAATGCTAGCAGTTTTGCCCGCCCTCAACCAGCCCATAGAAACCATTGGGATCACGATCGCCTTTGCCCTGTTGCGGATTAGTTTATTTGCTGCGGGCGCTGTAGTTGCGGGCATTTGGGTGATTCCTCGCTTGCTGCGCTATTTGGCTAAAACAGAGAGTCGGGAACTGTTTTTGCTGGGAGTTGTGGTTTTGGCTTTGGGGATTGCGCTGCTGACTGAATATTTGGGTTTCTCGATCGAGATGGGAGCATTTGTAGCAGGTTTAATGATTTCGGAGGTGGAATATGCTGACCAAACTCTAACTTATGTGGAGCCTTTGCGAGATATATTTGCATCCCTATTTTTTGTCACCATTGGAATGTTAATCGACCCGTTTTTTCTCTGGAACCATCTAGAATTAATCCTGGGACTGGTATTTTTAGTATTTGTCGGCAAGTTCTTGATTATAACGCCGATCGTCCGATTGTTTGGCTATCCACTAAAAACAGCATTAATCGCAGGTTTGGGCTTAGCTCAAATTGGAGAATTCTCCTTTGTTCTCGCCAGTTCCGGCCAAGCATTGGGACTGGTTTCGCGAAATGTTTATCTATTAATTTTGGGGACGACAGCAGTTACTCTGGTACTGACACCATTTGTCTTGAGAAGTGTGCCACAGTTATTGAAGTGGGCGGAAAACTTCGGGCCTTTGCAGCGCTATTTTGACGAAACATCTCAACCTGTGGAAATAGCTGAAACTTTGCCCGAACAAAATCATATTGTGGTTTGTGGCTACGGGCGAGTTGGCAGAAATTTAGTCAAAATGTTGCTAAGTCGCAATTGTGCAGTTGTAGTAATTGATGAATCGGAAAGCAGAATTCAAGAGTGCCGGGTATTAGGAATTCCTTATGTTTATGGTAATGCTGCTAGCTTGCACGTATTGGAATCTGCGGGGGTGGAACGGGCAAAGTCAATGGCAGTGACGCTTCCAGATCCGATGAGCACTCGTTTGTGTCTGAAACGGGCTTTAGAATTAGTCCCGGATTTGGATATTATTGTGCGCGCGAACCAAGATAAAGATATCGAATTGCTTTATCAACTGGGGGCTTGGGAGGTTGTGCAGCCGGAGTTTGAGGCTAGTTTAGAACTTTCTGCCCACTTATTGGCGGGTATGGGTTTGTCAGCCATTGCGATCGGGCGGGAAGTTCAGCAAATTCGCAGCAGTCGCTATCTGGAATTGCGGCCGGCGCGAGAAAATGCTGCTATTTCGCGGGATTTACAAGTGGCTGTTCAAGATATGAATAGCGAGTGGTACAACCTACCGGAGGGTTCTCCCATTGCCAGCATGACTCTGGAAGAAACTAACTTGCGGCAGTTGACAGGGGTCAGCGTGATGGCCATTGTCCGTCAAGAGGGGGAGGAAATTGACTATCCCAATGGTAAGACAGCTTTGGAGTCGGGCGATCGCGTTTTGGTAGTTGGCGAACCGGAAGAACTTGTCAGTTTTGAGTTGCTGGCGAAGGGGGAAGTTGCTGTGCCCCAGAGCGACAGTTCTTGTCAGTGGCTAAGATTACCAGCAAACAGTCCTTGGGTAGGCCAAAAACTGTCGGAGGTGGAGTTGTTGACTCAGTACGCGGTGGAGGTACGGGCTATCCGGCGAGAAGGGAAGTTTACTCGCTGGCCAGAGGGAAGTACGGATTTGCAAGAGGGCGATCGTTTGTTACTATGCGGTGGCTTCTATGAAATCGGTCTAATGCAGCGGACTGCTTCCGGGCCGGTTCTGCAACCTGTAAAACAGCCTTTTGTCACCGCGCAAGTCAGCGAAAAGCTGTTTAGTGATTAGTGATTAGGGAATGGGGCATGGGGCATGGGGCATGGGGCATCGGGCATGGGATAGTTGTCAGTTGTCAGTTGGCAGTTTCATACTCTTGTATGGGCCGCCCCCGTGGCTGCCCTAATATTTGAAACACTGATTCCATCGTCCGTGGAGGGGGTAGGCACGGGGGCACTGCCCCCTACAAAAACCTGTTTTTGATGAGAATGAAACAGCCCTGGGTCAGGGGGGTTGCCCCATGCCCCATGCCCGATGCCCCATGCCCGATGCCCCATGCCCGATGCCCCATGCCCCATGCCCTAATCGCTGGACTTGATATAAGCAATGGCTTGTCGCGAAACCAGAATTTGTTTTTCTGAGGAATCAAGGACGCAAATGCAGCTATTATCTAGCCAGAAAACTCTGCCAACTAACAAATCACCCGTAACGAGTTTTATTTCTATCTGTTGTTTTTCTTTGATGTAGCTTTGTATTAGGCGAACGCTGGGCAATCCGGTCTCAAATTCAGACATACTAGGAAATGGGTAATTTAGTCATTAGTCATTGGTCAGTAGTCATTAGTCATTGGTCATTGGTCATTGGTCATTGGTAATTTTTTCGCTATCATACCAATTTTTTATGAAGCTGTATGGAATTCGATCCCCCCTAACCCCCCTTAATAAGGGGGGGACAAGAGTCTAATCAAAGTCCCCGCAACGATTCGGGGGATTTAGGGGGATCGGAATATGTGCAACGACCCATTAAATTAGTATTAACTGTCAACTATCAACTATCAACAGAGGGGTTTTATGCCGATCGAGTTTACAAAGTATCATGGATTGGGTAACGATTTTATTTTGATTGACAATCGCCACTCCTCTGAACCTGTGGTAACACCAGAACAAGCTGTAGTATTGTGCGATCGACATTTTGGCATTGGTGCAGATGGCGTAATCTTTGCTCTCCCAGGACAAGATGGTACTGACTATACGATGCGGATTTTTAACTCCGATGGTTCGGAACCGGAAATGTGCGGCAACGGGATTCGCTGTTTGGCTAAGTTTATCGCTGATTTGGAAGGATCAGAGGCGAAAACTCTGTACCAGATTCATACTGGTGCTGGTGTGATTAGCCCGGAATTGCGATCGGACGGTCAGGTTAAGGTGGATATGGGAGTTCCCCGATTGCTGGCGGCCGAAATTCCGACAACTTTGGCCCCATCAGATGCCAAAGTAATAGATGTGCCGATCGCCGTAGCCGACAAATCTTGGTCTGTTACCTGCGTCAGCATGGGTAATCCTCACTGCATTACTTTTGTGGAGGATGTTTCGGCTATTGATTTAGAAACTGTCGGGCCTCAATTTGAGCACCACCAAGGGTTTCCCCAGCGTATAAATACGGAATTTATTCAAGTGATACAGTCGGACTATGTAAAAATGCGGGTGTGGGAAAGAGGCGCAGGTGTTACTCTAGCTTGTGGGACTGGTGCTTGTGCTGCTGTGGTGGCTGGAGTATTGACCGGAAAGTGCGATCGGACAACTGCTGTTGAACTCCCCGGTGGCGTTTTGCAAATCGAATGGTCAGAAGTTTCCCAGCGGATTTACATGACAGGCCCAGCACAGCGAGTATTTACTGGCTTGATTAGTCATTAGTCATTAGTCATTAGTCATTAGTCATTAGTCATTAGTCATTAGTCATTAGTCATTAGTCAACAGTCAACCCTTCGACTCCGCTCAGGGCGACGCAGTTAACAGTTAACAGTCAACCCTTCGACTCCGCTCAGGGCGGCGCAGTCAACAGTCAACAGTTAACAGTTAACTGTTCAAAAATCTAAAATCTAAAATTAAGTAGGTGGATTTGCATGGCTGGAGGTATTTATCTGATTCAGGATGACGACAGGCTGCTAGAAATGATGGAACAGCCCTATGATTCGGAAGATCAATTACAAGACTTGCTTGTAACTTATCCTAATCTGATCGCCGGAGATCAGATCGATCGGGCTACAGCGCGAAAGTGGTTGTTAATTTCGCGGGAAGTTGCAACGCCTACTGATGAGGAAACAGCCGTACAGTGGTCGCTGGATCATTTGTTTATCGACCAAAATGCAGTCCCTACTTTGGTGGATGTCAGGCGCACTCCTAATGCTGCTCTGCGACAAAAAGTTTTGGGTCAGTCGATCGACTATGCTGCTAATGCAGTAGTTTACTGGCCGATTGATTCAATTATTGCTTTTTTTGAAGCTAATTGTCGCGATCGGGGCCGCGATCCCGAACAGATTTTTGAAGAATTTCTCGGTGCGGATGCTAATGAAGACCAGTTTTGGCAGAAAGTTAAAACTAATTTACAAGCTGGTAAAATTCGCTTAGTTTTTGTAGCTGACGAGATTTCCGCTGAAATGCGCCGGGTGGTGGAATTTCTCAACGAACAGATGGACCCGGTTGAGGTTTTGGCCCTGGAAATTAAGCAATATGTTAGTGAAGACGGCCTCAGAACTTTGGTTCCCAGAGTCATCGGTCAGACAGCAGAAGCACAGCAGAAAAAATCCAGTGCAACGCGCGAAAGAAGACGCTGGGATGAATCTTCATTTTTTGCCGAACTTAAGGCTAGACGGGGCGCAGAAGAGGCGCAAACAGCAAGAGAAATTTACCTTTGGGCAAAAACTCAAGAGCCGGAAGTTCAAATCAACTGGGGAACTGGGGATATCTACGGTGGTTTTGCCGTTCTATTGCTGCAAAAGGGCAGAAAATCCTATCAGTTATTTACTGTGGATATTGCGGGCAGAATGGAGATTTCTGCTCACAATTACGGTTCGCAGCCTCCGTTTAGTTCGGAAGAAAATTGGCTGGAATTGAGAAATAAGTTAAGTTCGATCGGGCTGTCCCTACCTACGGAACCTGGGGAGAGAAGGTCGCCAAGTCTGGCTTTGTTTACTTTGCAGGATGAATCGGCTAAGAACCAAGTTATGGAAACTTTTGATTGGGTGATTGAGCAAATTAAAAGAGCGTAGTTATTGGGAATAGGGCATTGGGAATTGGGCATTGGGCATTGGTGTCAACTTAAGCTTTTGGTCCACGAGTCCTCCCGTCCACGAGTCCTCCCGCCCACCCGTCAGTCCGCCAGGGAATGAATTCCACGGGTCTTATAGCTAAAGTCCTCTCAAAGAGGACTAATGAGTTCTTCAGTCCTCTTTGAGAGGACTTTAGCTTTGAGGCAGGGGTTTAAACCCCTGCCGGACTATCGGTTTGATGTTAAGTTGACACCAATTCCCAATTCCCAATTCCCTATTCCCCATTCCCAATTCCCTATTCCCAATTCCCAATAACTAATATCGAATATTAGCTTGTTTCATGCGACGTAATGCTTCTCCCAGCCGATCGCAATCTGCAATCAAACTAATTCTCACATATCCTTCGCCACCAGGCCCAAAAGCATTACCAGGAGTCACCACAACACCAGTTTGCTGCAAAACATTCAGGGCAAAATCAGTCGAACTCATGCCGCGAGTACAGGGAACCCAAAGATACATAGCAGCCAGAGGTTTGGGAATATTCCACCCTAACTCTGCCAATCCTGCCACCATAAAGTCCCGGCGAGTGCTGTAACGATTTTGCACTTCTTTCAAGTAACTATCTGGCAATTGCAGTGCGGCTTCTGCTGCTGTTTGCAATGCGGAAAATATACCATAATCTAAGTTAGTTTTTAATGTCCGCAAACCTTGGATAATTTTGCTATTTCCTACTACAAAACCGACTCGCCAACCAGCCATATTGTAGGTTTTTGACATAGTGTGAAATTCGACCCCAATTTCTTTACCGCCGGGAATTTCTAATAAACTTGTTGGTTGATAGCCGTCAAATGCTAATTCGGCATAACATAAGTCGTGAACTAACAAGATTTGATGCTTGTGCGCGAAAGCCACAACATCTTTAAAAAATTCGCGAGGTGCAGTCGCCCCAGTCGGATTACTGGGATAATTGAAATAGAGTATTTTGGCTTGTTCGGCTACGCTATCAGGAATGTCAGCTAAGTCAATTACCCAGTCGTTTTCCGGTTTGAGGATGATGTTGTGAACTTTTGCACCGGCGATAATTGGGCCGCGAAATAGTACCGGATAAGCAGGACTTGGTACTAATATTACATCCCCTGGATTGATGTAGGTCATCGCAAAATGCGCCAAACCTTCTTTGGAACCCAACAAAGGCAATGCTTCGCTTTCTGGATCTAATTCAACGTTGTAGCGGCGGCTGTACCATTTAGTAATGGTGCGACGAAAACTGGTTGTTCCTTCAAAGGGTGGATAACCATGATTTGCAGGATTTTGGATGGCTGCGATGGCCGCTTCTACTACTGGTTGTGGAGTCGCACCGTCTGGGTTTCCCATTCCCAAGTCTATCAGGTCTAATCCTTGTTCGCGAGCACGGGCTTTGAGTTCATCTAGACGGGCAAATACATAGGGCGGTAGTGTTTGCAACCTGTCAGCAGTGGTAATCCAATCCAGGGTCATTTGTTTGTTATCAGTTGTTAGTTGTTAGTTGTTTGTAGTAAAAACTTTACTCCTTAAAAGTTTACTGGATCGAGGAATAAAGTCCTTACTACGAACAGTATTAATTCTTGACTCTCAATTCTCCCACAGGTGCGGTAGTTGAAACCATCGCTGCCATTAATTGTTCGGGAACTACTTTGAATGGGAGTCTGTGGATGTCGGAATTAGGGCTGCAAGCTATTTCGGCGGCGCGCTGCAATTCTGTTATGGTAATGTCTCCGAGTCCTAAACTATCTAAAGTTTGGGGCAATCCAATCTCGGTGTAGAATTTTAATAGTTGCTGTCTGGCGGTGGCTGCGAGTTGATTGTTTTGCAACATTTCTTCTAATCGCAGTTGGACTAAAATGCCATAGGCAACTTTTTCGCCGTGCAATGTTCCGTGACTTGCTAATAGATGAGTCAGACCATTGTGGACGGCGTGGGCGGCGACGGTGCGACATTGGGCGCCGCCAATTCCGCCGATTACTCCTGCTAGCAATACGACGGCATCTGTAACTTCTTGCCAAATTTCGCTACCGGGTTCTTTGAGTGCGATCGCAGATTTTTGAAATAAGATATCGCGTAATATTCTAGCTTGTTGGACGGCGGAAATGATCATGGTTTGTTCGGAATGTCCGCTGCTGACTGATGCTTCGTACCATTTGGCGATCGCATCTCCAATTCCTGCTACTAATGTCCGCTGTGGTGCGGTTTGAATTAAGCCGTAGTCGAGTATCAGTAAATCGGGACATCTGGCTAATGTCACATCGTATTGGAATGCGCCTTGTTCTGAATAGATGTTAGAAAGGGCTGTCCAAGCGGCACAGGTGGCTGCTGATGTGGGAATTGTGGCGATCGCAATTTGGCACTGATGGGCGAGGAGTTTGGCGGAGTCTAGGGCTTTGCCGCCACCAACTCCGATGATGAAATCGGCTTGATGGTTGCTGGCGGCTTCGCGCAGGTGTTCGAGGCTGATTTCGCTGCAATCCTTGCCATAGGCTATTTCGGCAAACTGTAGGGGCGGTGCCCCCGTGCCCGCCCCAGTGCCTTGGAGGATTGGTTGCAGGAAAGGTTTGGCGGTGGCTAGGGAGTTGCTACCGCCGACGATTAGCGGGCGTTTTCCAAGACGGATTAGGGCATCTCGCGATCGGGCAAGGGCATTTTGACCACGCAATACACAAGCGGGGGCAATTGTCAAGGATAATATTTCAGTTGCGGTGGCAGTTTTGGTGCTTTGGGTGTGAGTCATCGAACCACTGGATAAGTGACGGGAATGTTGAGTGTAGCAGGATTGCTGGATTTCCTAGGATAACTCTAACCTGTGCTTGACAACATGGTAAGTTTTATCAAGTTTTTGTTAAGAATTGTTTGGCTATGGGGTACTCCCAGATCTGGCAGCAAATGCCCCAATTGTCGCTGCATCTGGGTTTCCCAGCTCCAGGTCGAGTTCGCAACTTTTGTTACAAAAAAAAATATTACATACATTGACAGAAGCAAAACAAATAATCTATCTTAAGACTGATAAATTTTTCAAATTTCAAAATTCCTCAACCAAGAAATAAGTGCATCTATTAACCTGTGGAAAAAAGCTTTGCTTGTGCAATCGCAGACCTTAACGAAACGAAATTGTGATATGCCTCCCAATTCGATCATGTGTTCCGCTTAATAAATTGCCAATTTGGAGCTGGTAGTTGGTTATAGCTCGTCGGTGATAGTTAGAATCTTTACCCTGTCAAGATTCCCGATTTTCATCACCCATAATCCCTGACCAGTATCCACCAATATGCAAGTCAAACGCGAGAAATGCGATGCGATCGGATTTCGCTTGTCTACTTTTTTGAGAAAGCTCGATAACTACTGCATCAGCGTGGTTTCAGCTCAATTTGCTGTAGGATTATTAAATTTAGAGGCAACCCGATGTACTTACAAAAAGAAAAGCTCCAACACATTAACAGCATTACTCACGAGGGTAAAGTTGTCGTATTTGCCACCGATGCCGACGGAAAAATTTCCTATACTGTTAAACAAGATGGGTTTGAGGATAGCTACCTCAATACAGCCCCAGAGCAAAGAACGGGTTGGGAAAGTTGGAAATCTTTGGAATTCCCCAATGAAGCAGATGACCAGTCCGTCATTAATCAAGAAACAGCCAAACTCACCCACCAGAAAGACACCAGCAATTTTATTCTCAGGTCGCGCTACAAAACCGACGATAAAACAGCCGTCGCCCCTGTTCAAGCTATTTCTGCTCTCGGACATATTTATGTTTTCCGCCAATCTAAATCGAATACTCTGTTGATAGACCGTTTTGTCTTAGATGGGATGACCAATAAGCTAAACCGTAAGTTAGAAGTTCGGTTTAAGCGGAGTAAGCAGAAGCATACACCTACGAAAAACATGAATAAGGGGTCTAATGGACTGGTTAATATTGACTCCTTGGACTTCCGTGATGCGAATGGTAACTTTTTCTACGAACCCACCACCGAATTATGTTTAATTAATAACCTGCACAAAGGCTGGTTTTCTATAGTATTAGTTCCCACGATTGAAAACGATGTTTATCGCTGGCATATTTTTGCCTATAATAGTCAAATTCAGAAAGTCGAATTAACCACAATTCGGGGTTCAGGAGAAGGGCTATTTGATGTTCAAGATTATACCATTTTTGAAGAAGAAAATGAGACTCTGGTTCCTCGCCGAATTCCAGGAATTATTAAACGAACTTTAGATATTAAGGGTGTCGCTGTCACCAACGGTTTATCAGCCACTAAATACGATTTACAACAGGCCCAGCAAACCCAATCTGGGGAAGAACAACTGTTAAAAACCGCCACGAAATTAATGTTAGCAGTTCCCACGGACAAAGGAGCAGCAGCTTTTAGTTTTGCCATTGCTGGCAATGGAACCCTAGCAGAAATTGATGATACACCCGATAGCACGATTATTCGCAGTCGTCAGCGAGAAGTGTTATTACCGTTAAATACCTTAGATGAAATCAAAGCCATTGGCGACAAAACACCTCCTCCCCAAGGAATTATTACAGGGTTTGCAGAGGGAACCGATGAAGAAGAAATCGAAGATTTAGTTAAAATATTAACCAATGGCAAAGCCACAGAATTAGCCAATGGCGACCTTGTAAAAATTACAGGAACAAGTAATTATCAAGGTCTTTATCAGACTCAAAAAATAGACGCAAATACCTTTGATATTGACTTACCATCGGGTAACGGATTAGGGTATTGGGAAAAAGAAGACCTAGAAGAAGGAGGTTTAATTTTTGATGGCATGATTACAGCCTATCAAAAAACCGCCGATGGTAAATTGCGAGTCACCTGTGAGAATCATGGCTTAGAAAATGGCGATGAAGTCCAAATTACGGGTACAGAAGACTATAACAACACCTACCCTGTGCAGAAAATTGACGATACCCATTTTGTAATTGAACGTAAATGGGCGACAGGAGAAACCATCAATGTGAAATTGGTATCTCAGAAGCGACGGGGGGTCGTGTTTGATGGGGTCGATAATTATGTCTCTCTACCCGATATGAACCCCGATTTCTCCCAAGGAATTACGGTAGAAGCTTGGGTCTGGTATGATAGTTTTAAAAATTGGTCAAGAATTATTGACTTTGGCAATGGTTCTGATGCTGACAATATTATATTTTTCAACGAGGAATCATCTAACACACTCCGCCTCCAGATCAATCGGCAATCTACAGGACAGGGGATGAGTGCACCAGGGGTATTAGAAACCGGAAAGTGGATTCATCTAGCGGCAACAATAGATGGTTCAGGAATTGCCAAACTGTACAAAAACGGCGAACAGATTCAAACAGGTGAAATACATCTTCCCAATACTCTCAAACGGACTAAGAATTATATTGCCAGAAGTAACGGGTCTAATGACGGGTATTTTAACGGTAAAATTAGCGATGTTCGCATCTGGAAAGTCGCACGTACCGCCGCAGACATCAAAAATAATATGTACCTGCAACTGACTGGGAATGAAGTTGGTTTAGAGGGTTATTGGCGTTTAGGTGCGATCGCAGAAGGCAAAGTGGTTGACTTTTCTGTTAACTGCAATGATGGCATTGTGCATGGCGATGTCTATGTGAGTGCTGCAACTCTAAACCGCAAACTCGCAGGGGGAACCAACGCAGTTAAGTATAGCAATTCTGAGCTATTTGCAGTCAGTGAACGGGCAACTTATGAAGAAACCTTTGAGTTTAAGATTAACTCAGCAAATCCGGTTAATCTAGCCGACTTAGACAATGCAGATGGTAAGAATCTAGGCACTAAAATTTTCAGCCTATCCTATTGGGGAAAAAGCAGCCGCAGTGCGGAAGAGAAAAAAAATATTGCCGCCGAGCAAATTAAACAGGATAAATTTGAAGACTTGGGCAAGGGTTGGTATCGAGTCTGTTGCAATGTTACTATCCCTGATGGGGTGAGTCTGTTACGTTCCTTTGAGATTGCCAATATTAAAGGAAACTGGCTATCCCTAGAAATCCGCAAACACCGCATCCGTTTGTTGTCAGATAGTATTACTGAGGCAAAGTTTACTGATAGCGTTACACTCAAAACCCTGGCGGATAATCAGGTACCACTAACAACAAAACTGCAACAATTGGAAGCGCACGAAGCGCAGGAAGCATCTCTAATTAAAGAAAAGCGAGAGTTAGAAGCGAAACTTGAGGGGTTAAAAAATCTCGAACAAACGAGAAAAGATTTCGAGGCGTTAAATCAATTGGTGACTAGCCTCAACAATCAAGTCATTCAGCTTGAGCAGGAGTACAACAATGAAAAGAATAGTCCTTTCAACTACTATTGCTATTTCGTCTGTAGAGCAAACGAAGGAGCAAGAATTCAAATTGTATTACGTGATCATATTTCCGATGTACTACGGGGAAGTAGCACCTACAACGCAGAACTTCAAGCACATCCAGTCGGCGACTGGCAATTATGGAAGTTTATTAAAGAAGCTGATGGTTTTTACTCTGTTTGTGTTAAAGCGCTAGGAGACAACCAAAAACTATCTATTTGTGGGCGAGACAATAATGTTTTGAACATTGAAATGCGCTCAATGTCCAATGACGAGACGAGATGGAAGTTTATTCCCGGAGTAAATGGCTACTATTACATTTATCTTAAATCCAGGGGAGAAGGAGCCAGAATCGTTAACACCGGGCGTAATATTAATAACTTGGAATTGCGTTCAAATTATGGTGAGTGGTGGTCGCAGTGGAAGTTAGTTTCAATTGGGTAAAAAACCAATAGCAATATCGAAACTGCTTATCAAAATTGGCAAGATAAAGTGAAACAGCTTCAGGGAAAAGCGATTGAGTTAGAGATCCTAAGATCGGTCTTAAATGCAGGTGAAACCCAGAAAAAGGGGTGGGAAGATCGCCTGAAAGAAGTCATTTCCCAACTGACTAAAATTCAAACCGAGTTAAACACTCTAAACACAGACTTCCTGAATCAAATCAAAAATATCCAAGCCCAGCCCCAAACGATGCCCCAAGTATCTTTAGATGCTAAGGGATTGGTCACTCAAGGTGCATTACTCGGTTTTGTGCAAGCTGCAAGTCGCCTGAATGCGATCGCAACCTGTGAAGGCAATGTGCAACTGAGTTACTTTGATACCCAAGGGCGGATGCGACAAACTCACTATGATGCCACAGCAGATGCACGCAATAGCACCTTTGAGCAGTGGATTCCCAATGCTGAACGCGCCTGTTTAAATCTTGGTAATAGTAATAGTGTTGTGAACTTAGAGAAGCCTCTGGCTTTGAAAATCAATTGGAGTATTGAAGCTTGGTTCCTCTATCCTTTACCAACAACAGAAGAATGGAATACTTTGATCAAAGGGCCTGATGGCGATCATCACATTGTCATTAAAAATGGCAAACAGTTAGGGATTTATTTGCAACAATCCTTTTACGATAGCGGCTTTAATCTGGATTTGTTGTCTTTGGGATGGCATCATCTGACTGCCGTAGGCCGAGGTGATACAACTCTGTTCTACATTGATGGCAAAAAAGTCGGTGATATCAAAGCAAAAGCCGTAGCAAATGCCGAAGAGAATCTCAAGAAAACCCCCAACGATGCTATAGCTAAGAAAAAGGTTGAAGACATCAAGCAATCGATTCTGAAAGCAACCGGCAATGTTTATGCGATCGGGAATAATCACTTATCCCTTAGCAAACCCATTGATTGTTCAGTAATGAATTTTGATGGGGTGAATGATCGCATTAGTATTGTTGATCATCCTAGTTTGCAGATTACAACCTACACTGTAGAAGTTTGGATTAAACCCAATGGAATTCCTAATGACGAATGGAAAGGTATTATCGGTAAACCGGGTCGGAATTTTAATATCTGGTTAAACCGTAGTGGGTTCATCCACCATCGCTTCCATACCCCATCATCAATCAGTGCCGGGGCTCCTGATACGCCGAGTGGTGCGATCACCTGGAATCAATGGAATCATGTCGTCATTACTAACGATGGTACTACCGCCAAAACCTATATTAACGGGGAACTGAAGGCAGAAGGGCCTACAGGTGGGAGCCTCCTTGTGGATAAAACACCTCTGTACATTGGTTGTCACCTCGATAATGGAGCAGGTAATTATTTTAACGGTCAAATTGCTGATGTCCGCATCTGGAATAAAGCCCGCACCCAAGCAGAAATTAAGGCGGATATGTTCAAACGCCTAAGTGGAAAAAAAGCAAATTTAATAGCTTATTATCCCTTGAATGAAATTCAAGTCGAGGGTGCGACCAGAAAAGTTCTCAACCTAGCTAATAACAATCATGGCACTGTGATTGAAGCGAACATAGTTAACGATCCCACCTTATATATCACTCCCTTAATCCGAAGTGAGCAGTTCGGTAAATTGGCAGAAGTCCGTATTTGGGGAGTTGCCCTCAGTGATGATGAAATTGCCGTCAACAGTACCATGCTTCTGAGTGGTAACGAACCCGGTTTATTAGCTTACTATCCCCTGAGTGAAGCAACAGGAGTTGAAGTCCGCGACTATTCCGGGAATGGAAATAATGGCACGGTATCTGGTGCAAACTGGTGGGGTTGTACTGCGCCGATTGGCAACCCTGGAACTGTAGATGACAATACCTTGCCTATCGGTGGCGATGCTCTGGTTTGTAATGAGTACAGCAGTGTTACCGTTGAATCAAATACTAAACGCAAGGTAGCTTTGATGCGACGGTTCTTTGCCTATCCGACTACCAACGGCGCAACACTGCTACCAGACAAACGTATTGAAGCTTTGGAATTGAAATGGATTGGTAATGCCCAGTTTGCCCCAACGCTGCTGGGTTATATCGAAGGAGCGCCTCCTGTCCCTAGTGAAAATCTGACGGTAGAATACAACAATGTAGACGATTACAACAATGCTACTTCTGTGGAATTAACCATGTCTGAAGATGTGGCGTTTAGTTGGAATCGATCGCAAGATTCTGGTTTGGGAGGGAATGCAGAAACCTATATCGGGGTTGATGCTGAAGCCAGCGCGGGGGGTTTTGGATTTACGAGTAAGATAGTTGGAGTCCGTGCTGGTTTTAAAGGCAGCTTTGACTTCGGCTACCAATTCCAAAATCAGAGTAACATCACTTCCTGTTCATCCCTGAGCATGACGGATAAACTGGAACTACATGGTGACTATGAAAAAGAACCCAAATTCCCCCATCTCGGCAAACGTTTCATTCCCAAAAATATCGGCTACGCTTTGGTTGTCTCGGCATTAGCAGATGTATTTGTGACTCGACTTGCCCGCAGTGGGAAAATGGTGGGCTACCAAGTCCAACCCGTTGACGGTATTCCCCCCGATGTCAATACCATCACCTTTTTGATGAATCGGGCCTACATTATGAATGGTAGTTTAGATGGGATGACGGGGAGTAGTGCCACAAGCGATCGCTTCTTCAAGCACGTTCCCGAAATGCGATCGCAGTATGGTTCCCTCTATCCCGCCAGTTACTATCGCCTGCAAGAAGCTTATGACCTCAAACGGCAGATTGAAGCTGAGGATAAGCGACGGGAATCTTACTTTTCTAACTTTGATGTGCGTTTGGTGGATGAAACTTCTTTGAACCGGAATATCGACAGTGGCGATGCACCGAGCACTATTGGACTCCAACGAGAAGAAGACAAGCCGAACACCCAAATGACTGAAGAGGAAAAGAAAAAAGCAGAAAAAGAAAAAACTGAAACACTTAAGGCAGAAGGAGCCGCTGCTACCGAAGAAAAGAAAATAGCTACACAGCAGAAACAGAAAGAGATCCAAAGCAAAATTGGCGACCAAGAGAAACGAGTACAAGCTACTGAGAGTTTTGCTGGCTGGCAGAAACGGATGGAAGATCTCCAAATTCGGGCTGGCAAGCGTAACATCGTCAATACATATGTTTGGGACGCTGACGGTGGACTGCGAACTGAAGCCCAAAGCTTTGCCAACACAGTAGAGCATACCATTGGCGGCTCTTTTAACATGAATGCAGGTTTGGGTTATGAAGGGAAATCTGCTGGAGGTGGTGTTGCAGCAGAACTCACCGCTCAAGCCACTGTCAATCTCACTCAAACTATGAGTAAAACAGAATCTCGTAGCAAGGGTTTTCAGTTAAATGTAGACCTAAGCGGTGTGGAATTTCGGGGCATCACCGACTACAACGACAACCCGATCCTCCCAGGGGAAAAAGTAGATCGATATCGGTTTATGAGTTTCTACCTGGAAGGTAGCACACAACATTTTCAAGACTTCTTCAACTATGTGGTCGATCCAGAATGGTTGCGAAGCAATGACGAAGAAGCACGAGCGTTGCGTCAAGCTCAAGCGGGTAAACCGAATAAAGCTTGGCGGGTTCTACACCGGGTTACTTATGTGGAACGTCCGGCTTTGATGGGTTTTGGTCAAGATGTGCGTAAATTAAAAGCGGCGGCTGCAACCTCTGAAAATCAACAACTGTTGGATAAAATTGCCAAGTTGGAGGAAAGCAACCGAAAACTAGAGGAGAAACTCGATAAAATCCTTGATGCACTAAAAGCGCAGAAATAATCGATGATTGAGGGAGCAGGAAACTTCTCCCTCATACCAATTTAATGTGAAGTTGCATATATCTCGATCCCCCTAAATCCCCCTTAAGAAGGGGGACTTTGAGAAGAATCTTGTCCCCCCCTTATTAAGGGGGGCTAGGGGGGATCGGATTCTATGCAGCCTCATAAAAAATTGGTATCAATCAGATCCATCTTTTAAATAAATGTAGTGAGTTAGACCGTTGAACTCTCTGCTTTTTTAATCGTTAGAGGTGGGCTTTTTTCTTCTACCAAACAAACCCGACATACTTAAACCAGTCACTAGCAAGCCAATCATTCCCAAGCCGTTCAAAATCGGGTAAATTGCTTGAAGATGAAAGATTTCAAGAGAAGTGGCAAATTGTCTGTTATTCGCCGACTTCCTCGACAACAAAAGCAGCAGCTTGAGTTTCGATCCAGAGTTTGAGCACCAAGAACTCTGCCCGATCGCCCAAAACTGTCGCAAACACGCCGTCAACCCCCTCAGAATCGTCGGAAATCCACGTACCCCGCAGAGTTACCTCTACATATTCAGCATCAGCAACACACAGGGCGATCGCATTTTGGCCCCTAATACAATTGTCAAGGAGAATAATGTTGTGTCGGTTTTGGTTGAGGTAGAGGTTTGAGTCATTGAGCTGGGAGCGTAGTGACGAGTTGTAGAATTAGTGGACTTATAGAATCTATTTGGGATAAATGTTTTCAAGCAGCCGTGAAAGAGGCTGAAACCGAAATGATGAAAGTTAAATGTCACTTAACATCCCTTTCTTGGTCTGAAGTTTTTGAGGATGAATATACTTTACCTGATGGCGATGGCTCAGATTAAAAGTAAAAACATCTGATTTTATATTCCCGAATTATTCAAGTGTGGGATCTGGGTATTCTGTATTTATCGGCTTTTCAGGATACTGAGGTTATGTTAGGATAAAGTATTTAGTGCTTGTTTCTGAGCGAATGTAAACTTAAAAATTAGAAACAAGCACTAAGCATTAAATTTTAGGACTAAGGAAAAGCCTTAATAGTCTTATCCAACAAGTCCAATTGTGCAAGCACTTTGTCTTTACTTGGCTCAGACTTTTTAAATTCAGCCGTCACTTTTGCAGTAGCCTCTTTAACTGCATTATAGCCTGTGGGAGCTTTTGTCTTCATACCATTTTCAACTTTCTTCCAGGCATTCTCAAATTTGACAAATTCTGTTTTAGCTTTCGGAAAATTGTCAGCTTCAACCGCTTTTTTGGTATAGAAGACCAGACCACTTAACTCTGGATATTTTATCGCTTTATCAGTTTTTACAGCAGTACCAGGAACCGCTGAGGACGAAGTTTTCGGAGTAGGAGCTTCCTGAAAAATGTCGCAACCAGCCAAGGTTAGGAGGCTAAGGGCGCTAAGGACAAGGATTTGATTGAAACGAGCCATGAAAAATCCTCACGTAGATCGATAATATAATCTAGTGTGTCACAAAGAAATGCCGATCGGTGGAAATAAATCAACATCATTAGGTCTAAACTGTTTTGTTCAGCTACCCCCTGGATCATTCAGCGGTTGAAACCGCGACTACACAAAGCAATTAGAAGCTTTATTCCTAAAAATTAGTAAACATCATCGTGAGAGCCAAGAGTCAGAAGTAAAATCTCTGCTTCATCTGTATCAGAATTATGAACAAATTTAAACACAATTCGATTGTTGTAGTCAATGGAACAAGACCATCTATCCGATAAATCCCCTTTGAGTTTATGAGTCCGTAAAGTAGGAGCAAATGGCTCTTCAGCAAGTTGTTGTAATGTTTGCTCAACCAAAGAGCGCAATTGCGGATTTTGGCGGACTAAACGCTTGAGTCCACGAGTAAAGCCTGAACTCCAAATTAAAGTTTTCACTCGTCTAACTCCGCCATCAAGTCGGCAACTGTACCTCTACGCACATTGCCTGTTTCATAATCTTTTTCTGACTCCGTAACTGCTTTCAATAGTTCATCACGATGCTGTTGCTTAAGACGGTTTTGAATGATATCGATTAGCATATTCTGCTCTTCTGGCGAGAGAGCTTCTACCGTATCTATTGCTATTTGAAAGGTAGAAGTTTTTTCAGCTTGAGTCATGTTTAGGTTAAGGTTACAATCAGTCTATTATAGCTTAACTTGATTGAACACCGAAAGCATAATTTTCATCTTTCCCTGTTACTTCACCCATCACACCGCCAAATCTTGATACTCCCATCATTACTGCCACTAACCAGAGTGTTTCCATCCGGGCTAAAACAGACAGAATTAACATTGGCTGAATGCCCTGAGAAAGTGCGAGCATAGATGTGGGTGAGGATGTGGTTGTTAATAGTGTAGCAGCTTGTAGGTTGGGTGGAAGAATGTAACCAAACATTATCCTTAAATTTGTTGGGTTACGCTACGCTTCGGCCAACCTACTCAAGCAATTTCCGCTTTTTGTAAAATGACAATTTCCTCCAATTCATCGAGATGACTTACAACTCGCTGCTGGAATTGACTAAAATAAACAATTTCGTACTCATCCCCCAATTCCTCCTGAAGTTGTTTCCATAAACTAACCCCTTCTCTTTCAAAAGCTATCTCTTCCTGTGCACTCGCAAAACCAGCCGAAGCCGGATCATCCCAGTCAATAATGCCATCATAAATCTTTTGCCAATTGAGTAAACGTTCAATTGTTGCTTCACTCAGCGGTAACTCTGTTGGATCGATATCGCCAACGTCATCCATATCCCAGAGAGGATAATAGTTATAATCAGTCATCAGCTTTATTCTTGTGTACATGACTATTTTTCCTGAGTTAAACGACCGATTAATCTTGTTTTGCTAGGGTTGGCCCCGACAATATAGCCATTACTAGCTATATCTACAGAAATGTATTGAGTCTCGTCATTAAATTGTACCTCATAGATAGCCCTAGTGGTTCCTTGAGTTCCTAAAAATCTGCCCCTAGTAACAGCAGCGATAACTGCATCAATAATCTGATTTTCAGAAATGCCTCGATTGGCAAAGTCTTTAGTATGCTTTGCCAGAATATGTTGCCATCCAGAGCGATCATTACCAATCTCTAAAAAAACAATTTTACCATCCGGCAATCTGGCAATCCGCAGAATGTCATCTGGGTTATGCTTAACTCCATCACCCCGCAGTTGGGCGATCAATTCCTCTCTCTCAACTTCACCTGTCAATGAAATCACCCCTAAACGTGCGATAATTTGATATTATCACCAACTCCCTAATATGACTGAAAAACAAACCGGAACCTACCGCACCGAAAGTGACTCAATGGGAGACAAGCAAATCCCATCTAATGTCTATTATGGCATCCAAACTATGCGCGCTATCGAAAATTTTCCGATTAGCGGGATTAAGCCTTTATCGACTTATGTTGATGCTTGTGTTATCATTAAGAAAGCTACGGCGATCGCAAATGGTGCACTAGACTGTATTCCCCAAGATATCAGTCAAGCCATTGTCCAAGCAGCCGACGAAATCCTAGCTGGCAAATTGCGCGATCAATTTGTAGTTGATGTCTACCAAGCTGGGGCCGGAACTTCTCATCACATGAATGTTAATGAAGTTCTTTCTAATCGCGCTTTAGAAATTATGGGCGATGAAAAAGGGAATTACAAGCGCGTTAGTCCGAACGATCATGTAAACTATGGACAATCAACAAATGATGTGATTCCGACAGCAATTCGGATTGGTGGATTGTTGGCTTTAGAAAAGACGCTGTTTCCGGCTTTGTCGGATGCCGTAGTCGCCCTTGAAAACAAAGCCGAAGAATTCAAAGATATTGTTAAATCTGGCCGCACTCATATGCAAGATGCAGTGCCGGTGCGACTCGGTGAAACCTTCCGCGCTTGGGCCCAAATTCTCAGAGAACATACAGTCAGAATTGAAACTGCATCGGGAGATTTGACATCCTTGGGATTGGGCGGTAGTGCGGTAGGAACTGGCTTAAATACTCATCCTGAATATAGTCAAAAAGTTGCTCAAATTCTGTCAGAATTAATCGACAAACCTCTGAAGCCAGCACCGAATTTAATGGCAGCTATGCAGAGTATGGCACCGTTTGTAAATGTGTCTGGTTCACTGCGAAATCTCGCTCAGGATTGCGTTAAAATGTCCCATGACTTGCGTTTAATGGACTCAGGGCCGAAAACAGGTTTGAAGGAAATTCAACTGCCTCCGGTGCAACCTGGTTCGTCAATTATGCCGGGGAAATACAATCCTGTGATGGCGGAAATGACTTCGATGGTTTGTTTTCAAGTCATGGGTTACGATAGCGCGATCGCCCTTTGTGCCCAAGCAGGACAATTAGAGTTGAACGTGATGATGCCCCTCATCGCCTACAACCTGATTCACAGCATCGAAATTTTGGGCAATACCATCAGCGCCCTGACTACCAAATGCCTAGGAAAAATTGAAGCTAAGGGCGATCGATGTCTCGCTTATGCTGAAGGTAGTCTCGCCCTAGTTACCGCCCTCAATACCCACATCGGCTATCTCAACGCCGCCGCCGTCGCCAAAGAATCCCTAGAAACTGGGAAATCTTTGCGGCAAATTGTCCTAGAACGCGGTTTAATGAGTGTAGAAGACTTGGCAAAAGTCCTAGATTTAGACAAAATGAGTACGATGCCGACATCTTCTGCTAACGCTTAGCCGTTTTCTGGCAGTTAGTGTCATATCATGTCTTATTAGTTTCTTTTTGTCTAATTTCAAATAGCGTAGGGGCGGGTTCACCCATATCTTTAATTTCCACTCCCAGATATTCATAAACCCGCCCCGTCAAAACACTTTGATAGTCTCAAGTTTCGGAGCAACATTTATGCGCGCAGGTTCTTTTAGCAAGTTAATCCCTGATAGAGAGAATACAACACAAGTGACATTTCATTATGTGGAAGGTCACACAGAAACGTTTACTCTTCCGATGCCTGCACGAGAATTTCAAGAGGAAGTGCTGAATTTATTAAACCAACCTTGGCTGACTTTTCATTTAAACGATCAAACCGTTTTTATCTGTACTTCCAGATTGGTGAAAGTGGAAATAAAACCTCCTATTCCTGAACTTCAAGGTCAAGGAATCTTCCCTAACTCTCAGCGACTAACAACCATGCAACGGGGCGCTGCTGGCAGATTACCGATGGATACATAATTGGGAATGGGGCATGGGGCATGGGGCATGGGGCATTGGGCATGGGGCATGGGGCATTGTTCCCTGAGCGAAGTCGAAGGGAACAATGACTAAAGTGGGATAACTCACTTTTTAAGAACCGCTATAATGGGCAGAAAACAACAAATAACCAATTCCCAATTCCCAATTCCCAATGCCCAATTCCCAATTCCCAATTCCCAATGCCCAATTCCCAATTCCCAATTCCCAATTCCCAATTCCCAATTCCCAATTCCCAATTCCCAATTCCCAATTCCCAATTCCCCATTCCCAATTCCCAATTCCCCATTCCCAATTCCCCATTCCCAATTCCCCATTCCCAATTCCCAATTCCCCATTCCCAATTCCCAATAACATTATGCCTTCTGTTAGTTTAATTCGTGCTGATTCATACGATCGCACAATCCTGCAAAAATCCTTAGAAAACTTGCTAGCACCCTTGGGTGGAATGTCAGCTTTCGTCAAAAAAGGCGATCGCGTTCTTCTCAAACCCAATCTCCTCACAGGTTCTCGCCCCACCAAAGAATGCGTCACCAGGCCAGAATTGGTTTACTGTGTGGCAAAAATGGTCATAGAAGCGGGCGGAAAACCATTCTTAGGTGACAGTCCAGCCTTCGGTAGTGCGATCGGTGTAGCCAAAGCTAACGGCTATTTACCACTGCTAGAAGAACTGAATTTGCCAGTAGTAGAATTTCAGGGAAAACGTTACGAAACTATCAGCGATGAATTCAATCATCTCCGACTTTGCAAGGAAGCAATGGAAGCAGATGTCGTAATTAACTTGCCAAAATTGAAATCTCACGTCCAATTAACCGTGACAATGGGTGTCAAAAATTTGTTCGGCTGTGTCCCAGGTAAAATGAAAGCTTGGTGGCATATGGAAGCTGGCAAAGATAGCGCCAGATTTGGTGAAATGCTAGTAGAAACTGCACGCACAATTAACCCAAATCTGACTATTTTGGACGGAATTATTGGACACGAAGGTAACGGGCCAAGTGGCGGCGAACCTAAGTTTTTGGGGATTTTGGGTGCATCGAATGACGTGTTTGCTTTGGATAGAACGGTAGTTGAAATTATTAATGTTGATCCAGCTAGTGTTCCAACTGTAGCTGCGGCGATGAAATTGGGACTTTGCTCAAATTTAGAAGTTATTAATTTTCCGCTTCTACAGCCCGAAAGTTTGAAGGTTTTGGATTGGAAGTTGCCGGAAAAGATGATGCCGATCGATTTTGGGATGCCTCGCGTGGTAAAGTCTGCATTCAAGCACCTTTATATCCGGTTTATCAAAGAAAAATTTAGCATCAATACTTCCCATTAGGGCAGAGGGAATAGGTGAAAGTTTCTTGTTTTATTCCTTCTCGTTTTGAAGGTGATATTTAAGTGGCAAAACCAACTAATCGCAGTCTATTTAAACCGAATTCACCCTCAAATTGTGCTGATTTTTATTGACCTATAAATTATTAAGATGAAGGGAGCGGATCATTTAATTGAAGTTGCTAAGGAACTCAAAAAACTGAAGGTTAAATTTGAAATGTTCATCAGTGGTGCTGGTGACTTAGAAGAGACAATGCACAAGCAAATAGCTAGCAATCAACTGAATGATTGTGTGAAAATGCTCGGAGTACCAGACTTTAAAACCGAGTTTTTCCCCTTTGTCAAGAAGCAGATTGATTTGTTTGTTTGCTGTCATCGCCAGGGCGATCCATCCTGTACTTACATCGAAACTATGTCTTGCGGTGTGCCGATTGTTGGCTATGCGAATGAGGCCTTCGAGGGAATTGCTGGAATGTCGGGGGCTGGATGGGTTGTGCCAATGAATCGGCCTAAACTGATGGCGCAGAAAATTGCAGAGCTCAGCCAGAACCGGGAAGCAATTAAATCGATGTCGTTGAAGTCACTGAAGTTTGCTCAACAGAACACTTTTGAGAAGACTTTTAAGGCTCGCGTCGAACATATGCAGCAGGTGATTGCCGACTCAATGGGAGCTAATCAGGCTACTGAAAGTGAATTTCCGGATGAGACAAGTTCGGTTTTTGGTTACTGCCAAATGTCTTCATAGTCCTTTTTGCTATAATTATTCAGACCAACAAGTAGCCAAAATTAGGACAGGGCATTGCCATGTCCTGAACATCATTCCGGTACAACCGGAATTGATGTCACAACAACCCTTAAAAATTCAACCGTACAGCACTTCTTTCATAGGTGCCGTGGCATCTTTAGGATCGAACTGTTTTAATTTCAAAGCTTGTAGCAAAAACAGCCAGATATAAAGTGGATTCAACAAAACGTACCGCTTCCAAAGCCGCCTTGGTTCCATGATCAGCCGAAACAACCATTCTAAACCTAGCTTACCTAGAAAATCAGGAGATTTAGTCACATTTCCCGAATGAAAATCGTAAGCAGCACCTACAGCAATCAGTGGCATTGATAAGTTATCCCGATATTCATATGCCCAAACTTCTTGTCGCGGACACCCTAAACCGACAAAAGTAATTGCTGCACCACTGTTGCGAATTTCTTGGGCGATTTTTTGTTTTTGTTCGAGCGAAATTGTTTTGAATTTGGAAGGCTGCATTCCCGCAATAATTAGTTTGGGAAAACGCTGGCAAAGATTTTTGGACAAAGCATCTAATACCAAAGTTGTAGAGCCGTATAAATAGATGGATAACCCTTCTTCGGCTGCACGTTCGCAGATTTCTAACATCGCAACTGGCCCGCAAACGCGATCGGGTAATCCCGTATTATATAGCCAATTTAATGCCCACCTTACTGGTTGTCCATCTGGCAATACTAAGTCGATGTGATTGAGCCGATAGCGGTGAGTGCTATCAAGAACTCCTGTCATCACGCCGTGAACGGCTAAAGCCGAAACCGACATTGGTTTGCGGGCGCGGGCTGCGTCAATTATTTTGCTAACCGCCGCTTCGTAATTCACGGCATTTACTAAGATTCCCAGAACATTCTTTTTACCCTGATCAATCATTGGGTACCTCTTTAAGCCAACGCTCGCAGTTACACTCATAAATCTCCTGAAGAATTTGTTGGACGTTATATTTCATTTTCCAGTCTGGATAGTGACTAGCGAATTTTCCATTGTCACTAATCCACCAAATGTGATCGCCCATGCGGTTTTCTTCAGCATAAGTCCAATTGAATTTACGTTCCGCAATTGTCTCGCACATTTGGATAGCTTCTAGCATCGAACAATTACTGTATCTGCCACCTCCCATGTTGTAAACTTGTCCACTTCTGGGAGCTTTCACAAACTCATAAAATGCTGAGATTAAATCTGCACTATGAATGTTGTCGCGGACTTGCTTGCCTTTGTAGCCAAATATTGTGTACGGAGTTCCCGTGACGGCACACTTCATCAAATAGGCGAGGAAGCCGTGCAATTGAGTTCCAGAATGATTCGGTCCAGTCAGACAGCCACCGCGAAAACAAGCGGTATTCATGTTAAAATAGCGACCGTATTCTTGAACTAAAATGTCAGCAGCTACCTTGGAAGCACCAAACAAACTGTGCAAACATTGGTCGATCGACATATCTTCCCGAATTCCGCCTTCGTAAGTATGACCTGGTTCAATTTCCCACCTATGTTCTAATTCAACTAAAGGCAATTTGTTTGGTGTATCACCGTATACTTTGTTGGTAGAAGTGAAAATGAAAACGGCTTTGGGGCAGTGCAAGCGAGTTGCTTCTAAAAGATTGAGAGTACCATTGGCATTGACGGTAAAATCTATTTTAGGGGCGCGGGCTGCCCAATCGTGGCTGGGCTGGGCTGCCGTGTGAATTACTAATTCGACATCCTCACCGTATCGCTGAAAGATATTAGTAATTGCTTCATAGTCACGAATGTCAACATCTAGGTGGAAATACTTGGTTCCCAAGGATTTTTCTAGTTGTTGGCGGTTCCAATTTGTAGAAGCATCTGCACCAAAAAAGAACTGGCGCATATTATTGTCGATTCCAACAACATCGAAGCCTTGTTGAGCAAAGAATTTGCAGGCTTCAGAACCTATTAAACCCGCAGCTCCAGTAATAATTGCAACGCTCAATGTCTATTCTCCTCACAAATATAGTTTTCTGATTTTTGCGATCGCACAAATTAGAAGTTATCCAGATGTTCGATCGACCATAGATTCGTACAATTCAGCAAAAAATTTACCTTTAATATCCCAATCATATACTTCTTTCAGGCGCTTTTTACCTGCTTGACCCAAGCCCGATCGCAATTCTGGATCGCCCGCTAAACATACTATAGCCTCTGCTAAACCTTGCACAGCGCGATCGGGGTCGATCGCAGGCACTTTAATCCCCGTCTCAGCAGTCACTTGAGTAGCTGGCCCCCCCAAATCCAAACAAATCACTGGCCGACCAATTCCCATCATTTCCGTGCAGACAAAACCGCCAGAATCGTGCAAACTGGGGTGAAGCAGAACGTGAGATTCCCCCATTTTAGAAAGAGTTTCAGCGCGAGGTAAAGCTCCCCAAAAATGTACCTGCTTCCTCAGTCCCAATTCTGTTACCAAAGCTTCTAAACGCTCCCTTTCCGGGCCATCTCCGACAATCCAATATTCGCTTTGTTCCAGCTTCGCCTCCGCAAATGCACGGAGACCCAAATGCACTCCTTTCCAGTGCAATAGACGACCAACACTGATAAATCTGATGATTTCTGTCGGAGGAGTTGGAGATTGTTCTAGTTGTTTAATTTCTGTCTGTGACAAACCGACTTGAGAGAAAATTTTCACGTTTGGTGCTTTCAGAAATCGCAGTCTCGCCGCCGTTTCTTCGGTAGTTGCTAGCGCGACAACACTGCGGCGCGCTGTTAGCCCTACAAAAGGATCGCGTTCTCCCAATCCTTGAGCCAATTCCCGCAGGGTTTCGTAAATTTTGCCCCGGCGGCTAAAATCTGCCCAAAAAGGCTTTGGTGCTGCTTCTGCGCCCCCCACAGGCCCCCAAATGAACGGGTGTGGTAGTAGTGCTAGGAAGCTAGGAGACCAATGTTTGACATAGGTTACGTGTTGTACTATGTCAAAGCCGATCGCGCGATCGAGTTTCCGAGCCATAAAATAAGCCCAGATTTGCCACAAATAGTAATGAAGTTGCAGCAATCCTTGTTTTCCCTTCCAATCTTCGCTCCATCCAAAAGGATCGAAATAAATAAAGTGTAAATTGGGAACTGGATGGAGTTTTAGTTCTGCTTCAATGTACGATCGACAAAAAGTGCGAGTAAATACCCAAGTCTCGTGATATTTAGCAACTTGGAGCACAGTATTCCATCCGACTCCTTCTTCAGAGCCGAGATTTGGTTCACAAGCAAAAGCAGATAATAGAACTTTCATTGGGAATTGGGAATTGGGAATTGGGAATTGGGAATTGGGCATTGGGAATTGGGAATTGGGAATTGGGCATTGGGAATTGGGCATTGGGCATTGGGCATTGGGCATTGGGCATTGGGCATTGGGCATTGGGCATTGGAGGCAGAGCTTGGAAGGTTATTGGTAACAACTATCAACTGTCAACTGCTGTACCCTGAGCGGAGTCGAAGGGTCTAATGGTCAACTATCAACTGTCAACTGACTTCATTAAAAAAGATATAACTTCGACATAACCTTTGGCCGCCGTTTCAGGAGTTTTTTGAGAAATTAGCTGTCTAGAACACTCACCCATAGACTCAACCAAATCAGGATTATCTATAAAAACTTGCATTTTTATGGCTAACTCCTGAGCATTACTGGGGTCAAAAACATAGCCGTTTTCCCCTTCCGCAATTAACTCACAGGAAGCAGCACCATTTGAACACAATACCGGTTTCCCAAACACCATTGCTTCTGGTACAACCATTCCCCAGACATCCTCAAAAGTCGGAAATACAAAAATATCAGCTTGGTCAAAATAAGTACCCAAACTGCCATAATCTACCCATCCCACCCACTTTACTTGTTCATAAAAATCTTGCTCTCTAATAAAAGTTTCCAATTCCTCCTGCTGGTCTCCCTTGCCAACAATCAGTAAAGTATAATCAGAATATCCTTGCTTTTTGAGTAGAGCACAAGCTTCCAAAAGCGTCTTAATTCCTTTTCTAGCAGTAATCCGCCCCACATATAAAAATATTGGCTGCTTCAGTCCTAAACTTTGAACCTTATTTCCTGACAAAGGTTTCAGTAGCGTTTCCGCATCAGGAACTAAATAAGTTCTAGTGAAAACCTGCGATTCCGGTACATTCAGCGCTTCCACCAAATATCTTTTGCCGGCTTGGCTGTTAGAAACAAAAGCATCAGCAAACTTAGCTAATATGCGTCTAACAGATGTCCTAAAACCAGAATCTCGAAAATCCGTATTCGGGGAACTACCATCATAAATAATTGCAATTTTCCAGCCGCACAGAGGTTTTAGCAGCACCACCAAAACAGTCCACAAAGAAAAAGCTTGAGGAAAAACGATCTGAGGTCTAAATTTTAGCAAATGACCGATGATACTGGGCGATACTGCGATGAAACCGCGATCGTACCCTGTTTCGATCTTTTCCGTTTCGACAAACTTAGTCTCCCCTACCAACACAATAGCCGATGCTCCCGGTAGCGTCGGATCGAACCCAGACCAAACACGACCAGTATAAAAAATAGTATTTTTAAACACCTTCGTGAATTCTCTCAATACTGGCTGCCAATATGCACCCAATTCCACTTCAGGAACCAGCCAAGCGACGCGCAAATCACTTCGGTCAACCATCCTATTCACCTTGGATTTTGTTTTTAGTTAATCCCAACTTGCTCAAGATAGAAAACCAAACTAACCTTCTGTAAGGTAGCAACCAATAAATCGGCCAGAATAAACCACCATGACGCTGAGCAAATACTTTCCATTCTTCCCAGGGTTGAAGGGTAGCATCTTGGAAAGTTAAACCTTTGGGTTGATTCATCTTTTGCAAACCTTCACTCATATTGGCAGCCGCTACTTTTGTGGACGGCGGATTGGGGGAACAAGTTCCTTGATAGCCCGGAGCTATCCAAACTGTACAGCCTTTTTGTCTGGCGCGCAAGCCATATTCCCAGTCTGACAAATAATGGATAAAGGCTGGATCGAGATTACCAACAAGTTGAACGACGCTGCGGGGAATTAGTACGCAGTTACCATTCATGCTGTCACAAGATTGAGGTGCTTTTGTCGGATCGAGAAACCGAAATTTAAAGGGAAGCAACGGGGTAATTTTAACTATGCCACCGTAAGTAAAATCACCAGTATCGGGGTCACAAGTTGAACCAGCAACGATCGCCTTTTTTTCTCCTTGTTCACATAACTGACTGCTGGTTGTTAACAACGAATTTACAGCCTCTGGATAAAGTACCGTATCATCATTCAACCACAGGTAATAGTCTGGATCGTCTTTGATTGCCTCACTGAAGGCGACACGCATTCCTCCATTCCAGAATAAATTGCCATCTCCCGAAAAAATCTTGACATCAGGATATGTTTGCTGTACTGCTTGACCAGTGCCATCAGTGCTCCCATCATCTACCAGATAAACTTTATGGGTAATTTCACTGATTGATACTTGGTGGAACAGCGACTCTAGAGTGGCCAGAGTCTTTGACTTGCGGTTGTGGCAAGTCATCAGGACTGCTATACTTATCTGCTCCATCTATATTTAAAGATTGGCTGTTTGCAATAAACTGTTCTCTGGCGATCGCACGCGATCGCAATACAATTATTAACTTAATTTGCCACACTATCAACAAATTGAAAAGAAAGTTTATTAAAATGCTATAAATACCCGACTTCTTGAATAAATCGGGTATCTGCGTAGTTATTTCAGTGAATTAACTTAGCTGCGTGCCAAACTTCTTCATAGAGTTTTTGATACTCGCGAGCTTGCACTTCTAAAGTAAACTTTGCTTCAACTTTCAGGCGAGCATTGCGACAAAGCTTTTGGTGTCTCTCCCCATCTTCTAAAACCCAAGCAATACCTCGCGCTAAGTCCTCACTGTCATAGGGTTGAGCTAAATAACCGTTTTCATTGCGATCGACAATATCTTTTAATCCCGTCACATCAAAAGCCACCACAGGCGTGCCACAAGCCAAAGCTTCCGATGCAGTCTGGCCAAAAGCTTCGTAGCGCGACGGTACAACCATCACATCAGCCGCCGCATAAACCTTTGCCAACATTTCATCTTCCAACCTACCCAGATAATGAATTTTGAAACCAACATCGATCGCATTTTCCGGCTCAAAACACCCAAAAACCACAAGTTCAATCCGATCCCCCCATCCCGACTTACTCAAACTTTGCAAAGCCGGAACCAGCAACGGAAAACCCTTCCAGCGATCCTCCGTTCCCTGCATCGCCCCAAACAGCACCAATTGTTTGTGCTGAGGCAAATTCAAACTATCTCTCACTTGCGATCGATCCAGCGGCCTATAAACATCAGGATCCAGGCCATTAGCAATTACCTTAACGGGATATTTTGCCAACAAAGAACTAGATTTCGCACAGTCAGCCAACCAATGACTCGGAGTCACCAAAGTCAGATTCAAATTTTGCCAAGCATCAGCTTTGCGCTGCCAAATCCAACGAGAAATATCCCCATCCTGAGTGCTATGCAATTGCGGACAAGCACCGCAAGCATCCAGGTAGCGATCGCAACTCTCACTATAATGACACCCACCCGTAAAAGCCCACATATCATGCAGCGTCCACACCACAGGTTTATTCAACCTAGCCAGCGTTTCAATCTGCATATAACCCTCACAAACCCAGTGTAAATTAATCACATCAGGATTAATTTTCGCCACTTCATCAACCAGGGAATCAGGAACCCATTGAGGCGAAAAAATCACCGGGCCAAGTTTTGGATAAAGCTTCAACGGCAACCTATTTAATTTAGCTCTAATACCCTTAAACTTTTCGCCAAATCTCGTCGGCACCAACCGCACATTATCATCATCACTAGACTTATAATTCACCAAAATTTCAGAATTTACCGCCATACCTTGCAAACCCTTATGCAAGCGATAAGTCGCCCTCGCAGCACCACCTTGAACATCATAATTACTTACCAGTAAAACTTTCATTAAAATATCCTTAGTATCAAATCCGTCACTGAGCGTAATCGTTCACTGAGCGTAGTCGAAGTGTCCAGAAGTATCCTAACCATCTTGGGGGTTATCATAACTCATGCTTACTTACATTTTCAAAAGTTTTTTAAGTTTTAGCTGTACCTTCTTGACAAGCTTAGGATCATAGTCATACAAACTACTCTGAGTAAACTCATCAGCTTGCGCGTCCCGAATCACAAACGGAGGATGTTTGATCGGAAACGCGATCGGTTCAACAGCCATATTATTATAAGGACTATTCGGGTCATTAGTATGAGTCCCCCCCGTCCCATGTCCGATATTTGCAGCCAAATTGACATTAGACAGAATATTCAAACCATTTTGAATAAAACTCGCAAACGTCCACTGAAAATCCCAAGTATTAAGAGTCTGTTCATAACACAATTCACAAGTTTTAGTCCAGATTTTAGCAGCATGAGCATCTCCCAATATATCCATCAAAAAATTGCCATCCCGAACTTCCGGCCACAACTTCATCTCTAAATCATAATGTTTCCAAGCTCTCCTCCAACTCGCCCAACTCCAGCAATGAGTATAACGAGAAAAGTAGTAACTATAATCCGTTCGCTGTTTTCCGAATTGCACATTTTGTCCAGATATCGACATAATTCTTTCATCATATCGGTAGCGTTCTAACAACTCTTCAGCGAAATAGAAAAACGTATTATCAGGCAAACAATCATCCTCAATAATAATCGCCTCTTCCACCATATCAAACACCCAATCTAGTCCGCTAGAAACCCGATCGCGGCAACCCAAATTAGTATCAGCATAATTCCGCAAAACTTCGCATTCCCAATCCACCTGGTCAATAATAGCACGAGCAGCAGCGCATTGCAGATCCTCTCCAGGTCTGTCTGGCCGCGGCCCGTCAGCAACTACTAACAATTTAGGCGGTTTGACTTTCCGAATTGCAGCAAATACTCTCTGAGTTTCTTCAGGACGTTTGAAAATAATAAAAGCTACAGGAGTTTTCAATGATCTTTCTGACATTTACATACTCTACTTTTTTTCAACGATATTATAGCAACCGCCAAGGTGGTTAAGGCATTTATGCGATCGTTCCCTGAGCCCAACGACTGCGTTTATCCTGAGCGTAGTCGAAGGGCTCAGGATAAACGCAGTCGTTGGGTTCAATGACTAAAGCGCCTTGGCGCATTATACCCATTAACATCCATCCGTTAAATCCGTTAAATCCGTTATACAATCCGTTGCCGAACTTGTTTATTTCCTAGATAAAAACTCACGTATCTCCTTGATAATACCTATCATAAAAATAGCCTTCGTTTGCATCCAAAACATCTTTCTAGTTTCTGGATAAAATATGTGAGCTACATAAGAAGCCGCCATTTGTGCAATCAGAGTTGCAATAGCTGCTCCCAAACCACCATAGCGGGGAATTAAAATCAAATTTAATATAATGTTGATAACTCCACCCACAGCCGTTGTAGCAGCAGAAAGATTCAACAACCCTTCCGTGACCAACCACGTACTTCTGGCGATTCCCAAACAGACAAACAGCCCAGCCCAAATCAGGACTACTAAAGAAGGGGCAGCACCAATGTAGTTTTCCCCATATAGAATATTCACGATCGGCTCCGCGAACAGCATCACAGGAATTGCCACCGCGTATGATATTAAAGCCATTAAATATAAAAGCTTTTGCAGGCGATCGTTATAAAGAGTTTCACTAATATCTTTAGCTTTAACAATCGACGGAAAAACTGAACCAACTATCGCCATAGGCACAAAATACCATAGTCCAGAAACTTTGACGGCGGCGGCATATAGTCCTAATTCTTCAGCACTACTAAGCTGTTTCATCATAATCTGATCGATCTGCATATAAATGAAGATCATGAAGTCCGACAAAATCATCGGCCAGCTTTGCTGGAGCAGTTTCACAGCAAGCTTCCCGCTGAATTTCCACCTTAATATTTTATTCCCATTCACTTGATAAACAATCGCCGCTCCCAAAGCCCTCAAAGCAGACTCCGTAGCAATCACCCAGGAAAATGCGATCAATGAAGCTCGGAAATTAATGAGCATAATTTTAACTACACTCATACTTAAATAAGCGACATTCGCAGACATAACAGTATATTTTGATTGCACTTGTGACTGAAACCAAAAATCGATCGTTTCAAAAGGTTGAAACAGGGTCAATAATGCTGCTACACCTACCAACAATTGAGTGGAAGGTTCCGTAGGATTCAAGACAATTACTGTTCCTACAGTTAACAACAAGGCTATCAAACTACCGATGTTTTTTAAGACAAAAGCCGTACCGAGAATTTCTTCCTTATTAGATGAATCTCTAGATAGATCGCGAATCACGATCGAATTTAACCCAAGGTTAGCAATCGGAGCAAATAGTCCGGCTGTCGCGATCGCATAATTGAGCAACCCAAATCCCTCCGGTTGTAGGTAACGAGCCACCCAAAGCCCTACTAGCAAACCCATACCTAGCTGCAATATCTTATCAGCAAATAGCCAAGTTGTGTTGGCAATCACCTTACGCAGTCCTGGGCTGAGTCGATCGATAAACCCAAAGAGCTTGTCTAATATCATAAATTTTCGATTCGTTACACAGCAGGTAATTTTTTGAAAGAGCCCTCTTTCCGTTCAAGTCTTTTCTGAAATGTCTAGGCTAAGGCGGACTGACATCACAATGTACCAAAACCAAACGCTGGTTGTCCCAAAAAGACCTGTTTCCGTAAGGTTTGTCATTAGTGTATACGTCAAGATGAAAAGAGGCAAGCCAGCTTCGGGCAGTTTTGCGCGGGTTAAATACACCACTCCCTTCACAATATTGTTTAAAAATGAAAACATAAATAATATCAATCCCCCCCAACCTAAATCGCAGGCTAAGTCTAAAAACCCATTGTGAGAATGAGGCGGGACAAATTGGCTTTTAACTACGATAATAGTGTGAGCCGGATTTTCCAAACCGCGCCAAGATTGCCAAAAACCTGCAACTCCATACCCAAGCAGAGGTCGCTCATTGATTTTATCCATGATTAGTGGCCAAAATTCCGTTCGCCCCGTCAACGTCATATCTTTTTTGAGACCATCAACAACGATCGCCTCCAGATTATTAATCACCACAATTGCTAGACCAATACTAATGATTAGGAAAAGTATGACTGAAATGACCGCCCACTGAACCGGCAAATTTTTGATCACACTGAGATAAAACCAAAGACCCAATAAAATAATAACTAAGATTCTACTAGCCCCGCTACATCCTTTTTGGACTCCCAAGGAAGCCAACAAACCGAAGACAATCGCCAAACGGCGATTTTTCGGGGAGTAAAAGGCAAACAAAAACCACAAAACTGCTGTTTGAGCCATGAAAAATGAAAACTGATTCTTATGGCCCAATATTCCATTCCAACACCCAGCCTCATCCCCATTAGTTTTGACCAAACTCCATAACAGAACGAACAAGTTAACCGTGCGCCACCAAGGATATAGGTCTTGCCAACTATATTGCTTTCCTATGTAGATAGCAATAACTGTTGTTTCTAAAATCACTAAACCATTTTTTAAGCTAACATCAGTAGAATTTGACCACAATGCCGAAACAGAGATCATTAACAAAAGCAGCGCTAAACACGGATCGCTACTCATCGTTATAAATAACGCTTTTAAATAATCTTTCAGCGTAGAACGCAGCCGAGGAGATAATATGAATAGGAAAGCACCATAGATTGCGATATATCCGATCACAGTGGGTGCAGTTGTCTCACGACCAGCCATCACCGCCGGGTGCAACTTGATAAAAGGCATCACTCCCGCACCGGTTGCTCCCGAAATAGCAAACAAAAATATGCCTGCCAGAATTTTTTCTACATGGATTGCGAATTTTTTATCCCTGGCGACTGCGTTATACATCAACAGCAGTGCAATAACAGCGATCGCCACAATAATCAGCAAAAATAAAGGCTCGCGGAGAATTTCTTTCATTTACAGTACCGACCTTAAATATTTCTTCTTATTTGGCTGTATAGCAAAAATTCACTAAGAGCGGTTCTGTCTTTAAATATAATCAACGTTTCTCAAAATTGCCAGAGCGATCGAGCCGGTGACTTAAGTATTTTCTGTTCTGATGAATGCCTTTTGCCTTCTGTCTTTTACTTATAACCGATAGTTTGGCGTTTTTCATCAACTAGGTTAGGTTAGAGTAACTAATCAAATTACATTGTATATTGTGAACGCAAGTTTGCCCAGACAAATAATCCCAATACTGGCTGGTCTGAGCCTGTTAGCTATAACTGATGTAGCTTCTCCCCAGCCGACAATCGCCCAGCGACCAACTTCACGAAATGCCACTCCCGCTCCTGCGAGAGTCAGACCCTCGAACGCCAGCGGGACTTACACTCTAGGAGGCGGAGACAACATCCGCATCGATATTTTCGACTTGCCTCAATTTAGTGGCAGCTACCAAATTCCGGCTGGTGGCGTGATCCAATTACCTCTCATTGGCAGTATCTCGATCCAAGGACTGACTCTGGAAGAAGCAAGTACGGCTATTTCCAAAGCCTACAGACCGATTCTCAAACGCCCCCAGGTTACACTTAGTCTGCAAGCAACGCGGCCTCTCAACGTCTGGATTTCAGGAGAAGTTAACCGCCCAGGGTCTTATACCATTGCGCTCAACTCAGGAGCAGGTAATGTCCCTTCCGTACAATTTCCCACTTTAGTACAAGCTGTGGAAAAAGCTCAGGGCGTGACCCAAGTCGCTGACATTCGGCGGGTCGAGCTGCGCCGAAAAGTGGGCGGAGTTGGGAGAGTCCAAATCACGACCTTTGATCTGTGGGAATACTTACAAACAGGCAATGTGCCTGTGGATATTACTTTGCGGGATGGAGATACCATTTTCGTACCCACTGCGACCGCAGTGAATCTAGGAGAAGCCCGCCAAATTGCTGTTTCTACCTTTGCCTCCCCCGCCAATCAAGCTCGGACAGTGGCAGTGGTAGGAGAAGTTGTCCGACCGGGGCGTTATGTTGTAGTCGGAGGAGACACTTTATCCGGCCAAAGCGTCCAAGGATTGCCAACTGTGACGCGGGCGATTCAGCTAGCTGGAGGTCTCAAGCCTCAAGCTGACATTCGCCAAGTTCTAGTGCGTCGCCCCACCAGTGCTGGTAAGGAAAAAATCTTTACTGTCAACCTCTGGCAACTCCTGGAAAGCGGTGATGTCAATCAAGACACGATTGTGCAAGACGGAGATTCTATCGTCATTCTCACTGCGACGGAAATCAATCCAGCAGAAATATCTCAAATCGCGGAGGCTAGCTTTTCTCCGGCTAAGATTCAAGTGAACGTGGTGGGAGAAATAGTTAGGCCTGGAGTGGTGGAGGTGGCAAGTAATACTACGCTGAACCAAGCGTTGCTGGCGGCAGGAGGATTCAACAGCACTAGAGCCAAAAAAACTTCTGTGGAACTGATCCGCCTCAATTTTGATGGCACTGTTTCTCGGCGCATGGTAGAAATTGATTTTGCTCAAGGAATCAATGAGCTGAGCAACCCCCTCGTCCGAAGTAAAGATATCATTGTCGTCAGGCGGTCTGCCACAGCCGGAGTAATAGACAACATTAATCTGATTTTAAATCCCGCTGCTGCCGTTCTGGCAATACCCAGCACTGGCAATGCGATCCTATCATTGCTGAGCAATTTGGGACTGATCAGATTGCCTAAATAAAAATTGTTAGCGAGGGTTGATTAACACTAGGAGTCATCAAAAAAAATATGAGTACAGGATATAATTTCCAGCCAACGGTCTCGAAGCGCAATGGAGTTCAGCCTCAAGCAGCGCATGGTATCTCTCTAGGGAATAACGAAATTAGCGATGAGCAACAGCCTTTGGATTTGGGTTGGTTGTTTGCTGTAGTCCAAAGAAGAATGGGGATTATGGTGGCGATCGCACTTTTGCTGGGCGGAATTTCCGGGTCACTGGTACTGTGGAAAACCAAGAAAATCACCAAGTTCTATCAAGGTGGCTTCCAGGTTTTAGTAGAGCCAATCACGGCTGAAGGTCGATTGTCTCAATTGTTGATCCAGTCTCAGAGTGCTAATTTTAGTGCTGATGAAGTTAACAAAGTTGGTTCCTCTGTCGAAGACAGCAGCATGGTAGATTATCCGACTCTGTTACGAGTTCTCAAGAGCCCCAAACTTTTGATACCGCTATTAGAGAAAGTGCAAGCCAATTATGCAGATATTACCTACACACAAATCAACAACAATTTAAAAATCAACCGGATTACCTACGCCAAAGATGGGAAAGAAGCTGGCACGAAAATTATAGAGTTCACTTATCAGGATAAAGACCCGAATAAAATTCAGTTTGTTTTAGGTACTGTTTCTAAATACTATCTAGAGTATAGCCGCCAAGAGCGCCTGAAGCAGACGACAAGAGGTATGGCGTACATTGATAGCCAACTCCCAGCGCTGCGGATGCGAGTAGATAAGCTCCAGCGGCAATTGCAATTGCTACGACAGCAAGCTAACCTGAGTTTGCCAGATCAAACCAGTAAAAGCTTCACTGACCAAGCGAGCGGTATTAGCTCTCAGCAAATTTCTCTTGAAGCGCAACTTGCTGAAACGAGGAAGTTGTACAAAAATCTTAAGGAGCAGCTAAGTCAAGGAAATACAACCGGAGTAGTGGCGATCAATCCTAAAATGTATGAGGGATTAGTAGGTCAGCTACAGGTGATAGAAACTCAACTGGCAGTTAGTTCTACCCAATATCGTGAGGACAGTCCGCCGATGCAGTCTTTGCGAGAAAAGCAGAAAAATATGCGCCGCCTGTTGGAGAAAGAGGTTGAATCGACGATCGAGACTGTGGCAGGCCAAATCAAGCAGCTAGAAGCTCGGCAGCGCAGCCTGATGGCGAGTGAAAGTAATCTGAATAAAACCATTAAAGATTTGCCTTCAGTCATGCGACAGTATGGGGATTTGGAGCGAGAGTTAGGGGTGGCGACAGAGAGTTTGAAGGTGTTTTTGTCTAAACGAGAAACGCTGAAGCTAGGTGTGGGGCAGCAGGACACGCCGTGGACGGTGATCAATGAACCTTCGATCATGACTGATGAAGGGGGCAGTCCTTTATCGGTGACTGCTACAAATAAGACGAAAAATTTGGCGATCGCATTAGTATTGAGTGTCCTGTTTGGTGTGGCTGTGGGTTTTCTGGTTGAGGTTCTCAACAGGGTTTTCCACACGCCGGAAGAAGTGAAGTGGGGAACTAAACTACCGATCTTAGGTGTGGTACCCCGATCGCAAAAACTCAAGAAAATTACCATAAAATCGAACCATCGCGCACCTGGGGTGAAGAGTGTTGCCGATGATTCGGCAAAGAGTCGGCAGTTACAGGCGGGGCGCAATCAGTTTCGCGCCGATTTCGATTATTACTTTTTAGAAGCATTTGGCTCCCTTTATACAAATCTCCGGTTGCTAAGTCCAGGGATATCAATGCGTTCCTTGGCGATCACTTCAGCGGTAAAAGGCGATGGGAAGTCTACCATTGCTTTTTATCTGGCGAAGACGGCGGCGAGTGTTGGTCTGCGAGTGTTGCTGGTAGATGCAGATTTGCGCTTACCTCAACTTCACCTCCAGTTGGGTTTGCCAAACGTGCGCGGCCTGGGCGATGTGGTTGCGACAGATCTGAGCCTCAATGACGCAATTCAAAAATCGCCAGAAGAAGATAACCTGTTTGTGCTGACTGCTGGCCATAATCCCCATGACCCGATTAAACTGTTGTCATCCAAGAAAATGCTTTATATGATGGAGCAATTTCAAACCTTTTTTGACTTGGTAATTTATGACACTCCACCGCTGGTGGGGCTAGCGGATGCACATATCCTGGCGGCTCAGACTGATGGTACATTGCTAGTGGTGAAGATCGATCGCACCGATCGCTCTCTGGTCACTAAAGCATTAGAAGGATTAAAAATTTCCGGTGCTTCTGTTTTAGGAACTGTTGTGAATGGGATTAAAGGCTCTAAGCAAGCCTCGTCGCCTCGATCAATGGGTTTTGAGACTGTCTATAACAATCAACTCCCGGTTTTGGGTAATAAAAGGCCAGATAATCATCTCTGAGCTTGACTCTGACTTGCCCCTACCCTTGTCGGTATTCTGCTAGCAGAGAACAGGATACCGACAAAATCAGACTTTGAGGCAAAAATGCTATTCTTGAGATAACGGTGATAAACTAGCAAATAGAGCTATCTCTGTCAACCGAGATTTCTCGGTAATTTTAATAAAAAGTAAGATAGTCAACAAAAGTGGGTAACTTATATTTAACCAGGGGTGTCAAGAGTTGGCGTGATACTTAGTTGTGTCTAAGTTTTACATAAAAATCGGGTCAAATCTGTGTAGGCATCTACAGGAAAAAAAGTTAGAATTTGCACAAAAACGGTAATATATATGGCGGTACATTACCAAAACTTCGTAAAAATTTCAACGCAGAAACTAGGTAGAAATATGTTTGTTACCCTGGTCTAAAGACACGCTTGTTTGCAAAAGCAATCCCCGCAGGTTAAAACTGCCTTAGTCGTGGCTCGCACGGGCTACGTCGAACCATCCCTCTCAGGTCTAAAGACTCTGAGTTTCCCACTTACCGAGTATTTTTATGAGTGTATTTTTATGAGTACAGTTATGGTTGTTGATGATAGCGTAACTCTGCGGGAGATGATCGCTGACTTGCTCAAGGGTAGAGGACTGAATGTCACGGTAGCTAGTGATGGCGTAGAAGCTCTAGAGCAAATCAAGGCCAACCGCCCTGATTTGGTCGTTTTGGATATCGTGATGCCTCGGATGAATGGCTATGAAGTTTGTCGCCGACTCAAAAGTGACCCCAAAACTCAGAATTTGCCGGTAGTTATGTGTTCTAGCAAAAGCGAGGAGTTCGATCGCTACTGGGGAATGAAGCAAGGGGCTGACGCTTATATCGCTAAACCGTTTCACCCTCAAGAATTGGTCGGCACTATTAAGCAATTGTTACGGGGTTGATAGCTGTTGACAATTTATCTAGATTTACCTAGGATTGAGAGAGTGAATTCTGGGTAAAACATGAATTGACCGGGAGAATCAATGGCTACCCTAACTTATTGCAAAGGCTTGCCCACGCCTGTACATGAGCTTAACGAACTCGGAAAAACAGATTTTGAGATGTTTTTAGGCGCTTACGCCCAGATTTTTAGGGCTGCAAGCATTCAAACAGTTGACCACTTACTGTTTGACGCAGAGTTCAAAAAATCCGAGTGGAACACGCATTTACAGCAAACCTACGGCATCAATAAGCGCCACGCCAATGGCGTAATCAGTTCCGCCTCATGTCGTGTGGACGGCGCAAAGGCACACAGGATTTTGCACCTAAAAACTCTTGAAGGAAAGATTAAATATATTAGTGCGTGGCTCAAGAAAGCCGAACGCAAGTTGGTATTAGCTCGTAAGTTTTATGCCAAGAGAAAATGGCAAAACTCAAAAACAGGTTGTAATTTTCCAATTGCTTGCTCACTTCAGTATAGATCCACAAACTGGCAGAATTTACGCTTTCAAATCCATAATAAAAAACGTAAATTAGCCTTATTTATTAAGAGAATCGAACACTTGAGACTTAAGCCAATCAAAGTTTTTGTACCTCGCAGTGATATTTTTGTCGTCGGCTCCAAGGATGAATCTTTTGGCAATCAAGTCTGTCAGTGGAATGGGGATAAAATAACTTTTCGAGTCCCTAAATACTTAGAGTTGCGATTTGGAAAAACCGTGTTCTCTCAGATTGGTGATTTCAGTCATAATGTCAACAGACTGCCAGAATGCGGGGCTAAAACTTGGCATTTCTATCGCAAGAATGGAAAGTGGGTGACAGCCGTGCAGTTTACCCCAAATCCCGTGAAGCAGGTTTCTAGAGAGAGAATGTACGGTTGTATTGGTATCGACATGAATCCCGGTTCTATTGGGTGGGCTTATGTCGATTCTGAAGGGAACCTCAAAGCCAAAGGGCAGATCCCATTGCAGATGGGTTTACCCTCTGGGAAACAACAGGCTCAAATTGTTGATGCCTGTCTGCAACTAGCTGTAAAAGCCACGGAATTTGAATGTCCTGTGGTTTGTGAAGAACTTGATTTCTCAACA
>REAP01000054.1 GCA_004294385.1 Oscillatoriales cyanobacterium
TTTAATCGCTAGAGCGTTTTTTGTTCCCAATCTATAGTACCAGCTTTTACCAAATTATTCAAGAAGTTTCTAGAAAATCATTTACTTTGCATCAACAGTAACTCTACAAACCGATCGCGTTTTGCTAAGAATTGTGCGATGGACAAATCAGCAACGTGCAATCGCATCCCACAGTTTATATCGGAACCGACAGCCGCCGGAATCACCATTCCTGCTGTTTCTACAATAGAGCCGATCGCGACACCCGAATCACCCGGATGGAAATCTGGAGTAGCACAGGTACGACAAACACAACCACCTTGAGGATGGCGAACATTAGCCAGATTTGCTAACTGTTTCAGCGCCTTTGCTTCCACCGGAAAATCTTCTGGGAGCAAGACTTCTGCTGTTATGAAACTGGCATTTTCTCTTGTGGCACTGGCATCTTGCCAGTGTTCTCTTGTGGCACTGGCATCTTGCCAGTGTTCTTTCAAGGAACTATTAACCTCTTCTGTGGCACTGGCATCTTGCCAGTGTTCTTTCAAGGAACTATTAACCTCTGGCATCTTGCCAGTGTTCTTTCAAGGAACTATTGAGAGAAATAGAGTAAACCTTATTGCTGTAACTAACATCAAGACCTTGGCGAGAAAGAGCTCGCAAAAGCCTGTTCAAGTTTTTTGGCTGCTGCATAAAAAGTAAGTTGTGGGCTGCATAGCAACCCCCACAAATTGAAGAGATGTTGTAGATAATCAAAGACTTTGGTTCAGCAGCCGCAATCTTTTTGGAGATAAGTTGAAAGGCAACTTGTCTAAAATCATGACACATCATTTTTGAGATGTCAATAAATTTAAGATCTCCTCTACTCCTCTACTTCTACTCGTTACCAGGCTCTGCATCGAATTCTCCAATTATCAGAGCGAGGCAGAGCCTCTGGAAATCGGTTCCCAGGGAGAGCCTGGGAACCAGTTAAACCTGTTAAATTCCCAATTCCCAATTCCCCATTCCCCATTCCCAATTCCCCATTACCAATTCCCAATTCCCCATTCCCAATTCCCCAATTCCCCATTCCCAATTCCCAATTAAAGAAAATACCTAACCGTCGTCACCACCCGACTTCTCTTAGCCCGCAAAGCCGCCTTCAAAAAGAAAGCAGTTTGATTATGCAACAATCCCTCCCACCAATTTCGCGTCACAAAAGCCGGAATAATCAGCGTTAAGAACACCCCCGGACGCTGCTCTTCAAACAAAGTCAAAAAGTGAGTCAAAGCCTCCCCAACAGAACGATAAGGAGACTCTAAAATTTCCAAAGGAATATCAGAATGCAAATCTTGCCAATAGGCTTCTAATTTTGCTCGATCTGTCAAACCAATATCAACATGAACTGCCACCACTTCATCGGCAATTAAACGAGCATAATCAAGAGCCTCCAAAGTTCCTCGATGTAACTGCCCAACTAACACCACTGCTGGATGTGTTGCCACCTTAACTTTAGGTCTTGGAGGATAAAACTTTGGTTCGACTCCCTGAATGCTCAACCGAGCCGCTACATAACGATAGTGCCGCTGAATCGCTAAAAATATACTTACTACGATCGGAATAGTTACAACAACAACCCAAGCTCCTAAAAGGAATTTTGTAGCAACAATTACACTCAAAACTAGCGTAGTTGCTACTGCACCGATACCATTCATCACAGCACTGAGTTGCCAACCTTTACCCTTCTCCTTAAACCAGTGAATTACCATTCCCGATTGGGATAAAGTAAAAGAAGTAAAAACCCCAACCGCATACAGTGGAATTACCGCAGTAGTGTCGCCTCGGAAGATGACAATTAACAATGCAGAGCAGAGACTGAGTAAAGTAATTCCATTAGAATAAACTAGCCGATCGCCCAAAAGTGACAACTGTCTCGGCAAAAACCCGTCTCGCGCCAAAAAATAACAAAGTCGCGGAAAATCAGCATAACTGGTATTCGCAGCCAACAGCAAAATCAACAGAGTTGCTATCTGCAAATAGTAGTAAAATATACCGACACCAAAAATGTCTTTTCCCAACACAGAAAGAACTGTTTCATGTTCACTAGGAATCACATGATAAACATTAGCTAAGTAACTAATCCCCAAAAACATCAGTCCCAGAATCACCCCCATATAAGTCAAAGTTAGCCGCGCATTTTTCCATTCAGGAGGCTTGAAAGCTAACACCCCGTCCGATATGGCTTCAACTCCTGTCAAAGCAGTACAACCTGCCGCAAATGCCCGCGCAATCAGAAATAATCCTAAAGGTTCCCTAGCTGGAATATTTTCTAAAGTAGGTAAAGCTTGACCTGTTGCTTGTTGATATAAACCCGTGCCAATCAAGATAAAAATGCCAAGGATAAACGCATAGGTAGGAACCATAAATATATTGCCAGATTCCCGCACGCCCCTGAGATTGGCAAACATGACGAGGACAATAAAAACTAAGCACAGTTCAACTGTATACGGTTGCAGTCCGGGAACTGCTGAAGTCAAAGCGGCTACCCCAGCCGAAATACTCACAGTTACAGTTAAAATGTAGTCAATCATCAGCGAAGCTGCTGCGATCAAACCCGGATAAGTACCCAAGTTTTCTCGCGCTACAATATAAGCACCGCCGCCGTTAGGGTAAGCTTTAATCGTCTGTCGATAAGAAAGTGAAACTATCGCCAACAGTAAAATAATAATCCCAGAAATAGGCAGTGATAAACTCAAACTGCTACTCCCTGCTAGTAATAATACCAACAGAGTTTCTTGAGTGGCGTAGGCAACAGACGAAAGCGCATCGGAAGCAAGAACAGCTAATCCTGTAGCGTTGCTCAACCGTTCGTGAATAGATGCACTGGTAGGCAGAGATTCACCCAGTAAAACCCGCTTGAGTCGAGAATAAGTATACATTGAAACTCAAAATATAGGCGTCCACAATCATAATCGAGACGGGGACAGTTTTAACTAATTTTTACTTCACAATTTGTAATTTTCTCTAGCCTCTTGAGTCACCTTCAGCTTTTGTTCCAGAGCTTTCCAATCTTCAGCTTCGATATCACTGATGAATTCGTCAAGAGTGTTGCGGTAAATAGAGAGCGATCGCAATAATTCCACCCGATTATACCTCGCCACCATCACCCCCAACTCAGGGTTGCCGCCCCCCACCCGACTCGTGTCCCGAAAACCAGAACTCGCCAAATGTTGCGCTAACTTAACAATATCCCGATCGCCCTCTCGATCGCAAGCAGCAATCAGCGTCGCACTCGCCATAATTGGCAAATGAGAAATCCCAGCCACAGCTCGATCGTGTTCTTCGGGCCCACATCGGTAAACTTTAGCACCAAGCGATCGGGCAATCTCCTCCACCTTCTCCACCGCAGCCATAGGCGTTTGGGCCTGCGGAGTCACCACATAAGGCCGCCCCACAAACAAATCCCGTACCGCCGCCTCAATCCCGCTTTCAGCAGTCCCCGCCATCGGGTGTCCCCCCACAAAATTCGGCCATAGAGAAGACACTGGCTGCACTATGGGTGTTTTTACAGAACCCACATCGGTTAGGATAGTATCAGGGGAAAGATGAGGTACTAACTTTTGGGCGATCGACTCGATCGACCCCAAGGGCGTGCAAATAAAAACCACATCGGCTGCTGCCATGTCAGACAGATGTACACTGGCGGCATCGGCAACACCTAGAGCAACCGCCCTCTGGCAAGTTTGCTCCCGGCTAGAAACCCCAAAAACAGCAAACCCGCGCGATCGCAAATCCAGCCCGATCGAGCCACCAATCAAACCAAGTCCCACAATACCAATATTCATAAACCTAAAATGGGGATATTTGTACCGATCCAGACGTACTATTATTAAATCTTAATAGCAACCATCGATCGGCAATCTGACCACATTATCAAAAAATTGGGTTGAAAACCCCGTCCTTAAGGACGGCTTTAATTTTCTGGTAAATTTTACCTACCCTGTTAGAATGGAATAGTAAAACAAACGACAAACAATGAAAGCAAGATTCCAATACAGATTCTATCCTACCATTCAACAGCGCCAAAGTTTAGCGCAGTTGTTTGGTTGTGTCAGAGTTGTTTGGAATGATGCCTTAACTCAAAGCAAGTCAGAAAAGTATCCAGGCTACAAAACTCTATCCAAATCTCTAACTCTCTCTAAAAAGACAGAAGAGAGAGCCTGGTTAAACGATGTATCATCCGTGCCATTGCAGCAATCCCTCAAACAATTAGATGTTGCTTACAAAAACTATTTTGATTCCCTAAAAGGGAAAAGAAAAGGTAAAAAAATCGGTCAACCCAGATTCAAAAAAAAGACTAACAGTCAATCTGCAACTTTTGTCAAATCGGGTTTCTCTATCAAAGGTGAGTCCGTGTATATGGCAAAAATTGGAAATGTTAATCCTATCTGGTCGAGACAACTGCCGTCAGACCCTAGCTCACCCGCAGCAATCAAAGACTGCGCCAACCGTTATTTCCTGAGCTTTGTTGTAGAGATTAATTCCGATATTGTCGAAGCTAAAAACCACAGCATCGGCATCGATCTGGGTATTAAAACCTTTGCAGTGATGAGTGATGGAACATCAGCTAAAAGTCCAAGATACAAACAGTTAGACCGAAAAATTCGCAGACTGCAACGCAAGTTGGCAAGGCAGCCCAAAGACTCAAAGCGCCGAAATAAAACTCGGATTCAAATAGCCAAACTGCACAATCAAATTGCAGATACCCGTAAGGACTTTTTGCACAAACTGTCAACCAAAATAGTTAGGGATAACCAAGTAATTGTTTTGGAAGATTTGAACGTATCTGGCATGGTCAAAAACCGCAAACTTGCCAGGGTGATTAGCCAACAGGGATGGTACAAGTTTAGGGCTTTGTGCGAGGCTAAGTCTGAAAAGTTTGGTAGAGAGTTTAGGGTAATTAGTCGCTGGGAACCAACTAGCCAAATCTGTTCAAATTGCGGTTTTAGATGGGGGAAATTGGATTTGAAAATCCGCTCGGTTCAATGCTTGAATTGCGGCATAGAACACGATCGCGATGAGAATGCAGCCAAGAATATAAACAAAGTCGGGATAGGGCATTGCCACGACTCTAAACGGACACAGAGAGAAGGTAAGACCACTTGTGGCACATCTCGATGAAGTGTCAAGAATCCCCGCGCGTTCACGCCGGGGAGTATGTCAAAATCATTTAATTACTGTTACTCGACATCCGTAAATATTTCAAATCCTACTACTCAAACTACTTTTGTCAAGTTAAGTCTAGACTTAAATAGCTTTGAATTTAACAGAATGCCTCTCACTCTTCCATCTTTTTTTTATAGCGTACCGTCCCCATGACAGTCGAGGAACTCCTTAAAAAATATGCAGCCGGAGAAAGAAACTTTGCCGGAATCAACCTGGCAGAGGCCAACCTCAGCGGAGTCAACTTGAGTGGAGCCAACCTCAAGGGTGCGAATCTGAGCGTCGCCAACCTCAGCGGAGCCAACCTCAGCAAAACCAACCTCACCGGTGCAAAACTCAACATCGCCAGACTCAGCGGTGCCCATCTCGGTGGCGCCAACCTCACCGATGCCGACCTCAACGTCGCCTACCTAGTGCGAGTTGACCTCAAAAGAGCCATCCTCACAGGAGCAAAACTGATCAGAGCCGAACTGATTCGAGCCGAACTCAGCGGAGCCAACCTCCAAGGAGCAAACCTCAGCGGAGCCACCCTCACCGAAGCCACCCTCCGGGGCGCAAACCTCAGCCAAGCCAACCTTCGAGGCGCAAACCTCCAAGGCACATCCTTGACTGGGGCCAATCTCGAACAAGCCAACCTCCAAGGAGCCGACCTCAGCCGAGCCGACCTCAGCGGAGCCGACTTGCGAGGTACAGAACTGCGACAAGCCAACCTCACCCAAGCCATACTCAGCGGAGCCGACCTCAGCGGTGTAAACCTTCGCTGGGCAATCCTCAGCGGCTGTAACCTCCGCTGGGCAGACCTCAGCGAAGCCAAATTGAGCGGCGCTGACCTCAGCCGAGCCGACCTTTGCCACGCTAACTTGCTCAATGCCAGCTTAGTTCACGCCGACCTCACCAACGCCTATCTGATCCGCGCCGACTGGATTGGAGCCGACTTAACCGGTGCCACTTTAACCGGAGCCAAACTCCACGCAGTTTCCCGACTCGGCATCAAAACCGAAGGCATGACTTGCAAGTGGGTTGACCTCAGTCCCAACGGCGACCACAGCCAAATTTACTGGTTAAATGCTGGAGGAACCCAGGAGTTTTTTCACGAAACTTTGCCCACAGTTCGGATTGTGATTGACGCCTCCTTAGACCAAGGCGCTCATTTTGCACTAGCTGCAACTTATTACCAAATTACCCAACAATACCCAGGCTTAAGCCAGCCGCCCACCATCGAAGTTAGTTCGAGGCGTACCGTACTAGCCTTTAAAATGGACAGCGATGATAAATTATTCGCCACCGCTTACGTCGCCATAATTCCCTTTAACGACGCCGCCATCACTCAAAAAAACCTGATCGCCTTGATGAAAATGATTCAATCCCACGATGTAAGCAATCTGAATGTCAAAGAATCCAAACACGTTCAACAGTGCAGCAAAGCCCTCAACCAAGCTATCAGCAAAGTAGACCAAATCAAAATATCTAATTCTTTTCCCAAAATAGGGGCAAGTATCAACTTCTTTCAGATCCCGACACAAATGGTCTTAATCAATTCGCGCGACCAAAAACTCAGCGTATATCACCATCAAGCTTTTGGCAAGCGGCTGATTAAAAAATATGACCCCAATAACTCGACAGCAGGGAAGTTAACGGAAAGCAGCAAATCAGCTCAAACTACTCTCACTAATGTTTTAGATTTTATCAAAGGCTTCCACAATATAGATGTGTAAACATATTGCATCAAGTTGCAAAAAATGCTTATTCTAAAGCTTTGTGATATCTACAAAATCAGGGAGATTGACAAGCATGGACGCCGAAGAACTCCAAGCCAAATATGCGGCCGGAGAAAGAGACTTTACAGCAATCCTTCTTTGCGAGGCTAATCTCAGCAGAATTGATCTGAGTGGGGCTAATTTCACTGAGGCAATCTTGAGCCTGACTAATTTGAGCGGTGCCAATCTCAGTGGCACCAACATGAGAAAAGCCAAACTCAATGTTGCTAGACTCAGTGGTGCCAATCTCCACAAAGCTAATCTCAGTGGCGCTATCCTCAACGTAGCTAATTTGATTCGAGCCGACCTCCGCGAGGCTCAACTCGTGGAAGCTACACTGATCAGAGCTGAACTGATTCGAGCTGACCTCAGTATTGCCAATCTGAGCGGGGCTAACCTCAATGAAGCTGATTTGAGAGAAGCTACTCTCAGAGAAGCCAATTTAGAACAAGCAGACCTCAGTGGGGCTCATCTGAGAGGCGCTTGTCTCACTGCGGCTAATTTGGAACGGGCAAATTTGCACAGGGCCGACCTCAGCAGGGCTGACCTCAGAGGAGTTAACCTCTGTAATGCTGAACTCAGACAAGCTAATCTGTCTCAGGCTAATCTCAGCGGCGCTGACTTGCGAGGTGCTAATCTGCGGTGGGCTGACCTCAGCGGGACGAACCTGACGGGCGCTGATCTCGGTGAAGCGAGGTTGAGCGGTGCCAACTTGTACGGAGCTAATTTGAGCAATGCCAATCTGCTAAATGCTACTCTGGTACACGCTGATTTGACTCAAGCAAATTTGATTCACGCTGACTGGGTGGGTGCAGACTTGACTGGTGCTGCTTTGACGGGGGCAAAAATTTATGCTGTATCGAGATTTGGTTTGAAAGCAGATGATATTACCTGTGATTGGGTTGATCTTAGTCCCAATGGCGATCGCAGTGAGGTTCAGCGTTTCAGTGCCGAAAGAGCTCACAAATATTTTAATGCTACGCCGCCTACAGTGCAAATTATTGTCGATCGCCCCCTAGACCCCAACGCTAACTTTATCCTCGCTGCTACCTACCGCCAAATTGCCCTTCAATACCCAGGCTTGAGCAATCCTCCCAGTATCGAAGTTAATTCGCGGCGAACAATCATCTCGTTTAGAATTGAGCAAGACGAACAACTATTTTCCACAGCCTTCGTTGCCATAATTCCCTTTAGCGACGCGGCATTTACGCAGAAAAATATCATCACTCTACTCAGAATGATTCAACCACAAACTGGCAATAACCTTGGTGTCAGAGTTTCAAACTTGGTAGCGCAATTGAGCGTCGCTTTGACCCAAACAATTAGAAAAATAGGGGAAATGAAACTTCAGCCCATTCGGCTCGACAATGAAATGGTATCGACTTTTTTTAAATCTCCAACTCAAACCATACTCTCCAATTCCAGTGCCGAAAGTTTGATGGTTCACTATCACCCAGACTTTGGCAGGCATTTGATAAATTTGCCCGGAGTTAATAAGAATTCAATTAATCCGGCAATTAAAGCTCAAAGGCTCACAACACCGCCGATTAATACAGTGATAGAGTTTATCAAAGGCTTTTATCAGCTCGGTGATTAAATATTATAAATTAGTCAATCATTTTTATTGATGCCATCTGAAAATGAGTACATTTCCGTTTTATACGGATGAAAAAAATGCAAGCTGAAGAACTACTCAAACGATTTGAAATTGTCAAAAAATACACAGAAGGCAAGAGAGATTTCACGGGCATTAACCTGAATGAAGCAAATCTTAGTCGCATCAATCTGAGTCAGTCAATTTTAAAAAAAGCTAGTTTATTTGTCACCAACATCAGCGGTGCTAACTTGAGCGAATGTGATTTCACTGAAGCTAATATGAATGTGGTTAGACTCAGCAGTACCAATCTCACACGATCAATCTTAAACGGCGCTAGTATGAATGTGGCAAATTTAGTACAAGCTAACTTAACAGAAGCTCAATTAATCGGAGCATCCCTGATTAGAAGTGAACTAATCAGAGCCGAACTCAGTAGAGCTAATTTTAGCGGAGCTAACCTCACTCAAGCAGATTTAAGAGAGGTACAACTGACGGGCGCAAACCTCAGTAGAGCTAATCTTAGGAGTGTAAATCTCCGAGGAGCTTCCGCTTCATCAGCTAACTTTGAAGAAGCTAACTTACACGGAGCTGATTTGACTAAAGCAGAGCTGAAGAACGTTAATTTCAGCAATGCCGATCTGACACAAGCTTCTTTGCATCAAGTGGATCTCAGGGGTGCTGATTTAAGTGGAGCTAATCTCAAATGGGCTGATTTGAGTGGAGCTAATCTCAATGGTGCTGATTTGAGCGATGCTAAATTGAGCGGAGCCAACTTGAATTTAGCAGATTTAAGTAATACTAATTTAGCAAATGCTAGTTTGGTTCATGCTGATTTGACAGAAACAAATTTGATTCACGCCGATTGGGTGGGCGCTGATTTAACTGGAGCAACTTTAACCGGGGCAAAAATTTGTTTGATTCCCCGGTTTGGGGTGATAGTAGACGAGATTACTTGCGATTGGGTCGATCTCAGTCCCAGGGGCGATCGCACTCAGATCCAAAAATTTAATTCGCCATCAGAATCGAGAAAGTTTTTAAATCGCAGGCCGGCGCTAGTACAAATTGTGGTTGACGCAGTTTTAGACCAGTCAGCCAACAATGCTTTAGCAAAAGCTTACTACGAAATAGCTCAGTATTATCCGACAATGAGTTGTCCTCCCAATCTTGAAATCGACTACCGCCGGACAACTATCACTTTTAGATTTGATAGCGATGAGCATTTATTACCCGCAGCTTTTCTAGCGGTTCTTCCTTTTGATGACTCCATAGAAATTCATAAAAATATTGTAGAAATCGGCAAAAATATCCTCAATCAAGATATGGAAAAAAAGCTGATAGTGCAGTTTTGCAAGGGATTGAATGCTGCTATAAATAATATCAAGGAAGTGAAGGAATTGGTGGTAGCCAAAAAAGCTGACCATGAAACAAAGTTTTTTGATTCACCTACCAAAACTATTTTAATCAGTTCAGGGCAGCAGAGTTTGACTGTATATCATAACCCGAATTTTGGTAAGCGAGGTCAAAATAATCCCAGAAGTAAATTCAGTTTGTGTATAGGTCAACAATTAGTTGATTTTTTGGCGAGTTTTGATTACGCTGATTGAGAAATGTCAACTGAAAAATCAATTGATTGAGGTAGAAGTCCACAACTCGCTGCTCCGTTTCCTGCGATCGCACTCGGAGCCGCACTGGCCACATCACTTGACAATGGCGCGTCTGGTGGCGCGGGCTTTCCGTTTGGGGCGCAGCGCTCTGATTCAAACAGGGCTGCCCGCAGGAGTTTACCGACAGCGCTATCGAGTCAGTTATTTGATGCCGATTTTAATGTGGCCGGAGCCTGTGATTTTAGTGGCACCGACACGGGTGATTGAGCATTTGAGAGCAGTGGAAATTCCGCGATTGCAAGAGTGGCTGCAAACCGATCGACCGTTAGCGAAGCCCTCGAAGAGGATCGCGACTTATGACCAAAATACCGATTTCCGAGGACTAATGCTAGCAGATCCGCAATCTTGGCTAGCCTCGCGCTTGGCGACTGATTCGCAATTTCACAGCCAGATTCCGACAATTATTGATGGTGTGGATGACTTGGAAGTTTGGACGCGCCAGCAATTGACGCTGTGTTTGGATCCGGGAGACTGGAATGACTTGATGCTGGCTGTACCCCAGGAAGCCGATGCAATCCTGCAAGTGCGGGTACTGTTAACACGGGCTTGCTTTCAGCATCCAGCTAAACCCGATGAGTGCTATTTGCTGGAAACCGCAGAGCAAAATATTTTGATTGGGCTATTTGAAAAGATTGCTCAAAGTTCGATCGCCTCGAACGCCCTAATTCCGGCTGCTTGGAGCAATTTTTGGCAGCGGTGGGAAAGCAACGGAAAACTGAGGTGGGCGCAAATTAATCGATCGGCTGGGTCATTTTCTCTGTACTGCGCGCCGGTGCAGGTAGCTGAGGTTTTGAGCAAAATTTGGGACGATCAGCCTGTGGTGTTGATTGGTGGGGCGGTGGATTTGGAACCGAAGGCTCCGATTTTTCGGGAAATGCTGGGACTTCCAGAATTGACTACGGTGAAGTTTTCGCCCGATCGACAAAGCGAATTAATTCAACTTTACATTCCCGACGGATTGCCGCTACCGAATACGCCGGAATTTCAGGGGGTTTTAATTCAGGAAATTCGGACTTTGCTGTGCATGAGTGCGTCGGTTCCGGGCTTAACGGTGCTGATTGTGGGAGATGTACCGCTGAAGGCTAGAATGGCGGCGAGGCTGGCTTCTGAGTTCGGTTCGAGGGTGCGGGTAGAAACAACTGATGTGGGGGAGAATGGGATTTTGGTGACTGGGTGGGAGTTTTGGCGGGAATATCAGGGGGAATTGAGGGCACCGCATTTGCTGGCGATCGCAACTTTGCCACTTCCTTCAATGGAAAATCCTTTGGTGACGGCGCGGGTAGCTTACTATAAGGAGCGGCGGAAGGATTGGTTTCGGTTGTATTTGTTGCCGGCGGCGTTGAATGAGTTGCAAAGGGCGATCGCGCCTGTGCGAGAAAGGCAGGGGGTTGTGGCGATTTTTGACAACCGGGTGATTTACCGGAGTTATGGACAGCAAATTTTAGCGGCAATGAGTCCGTTTGCGAGGATTGATTATTTGGATACTACTTGGTTGACGCAGGCTTGAGTTGACCTGTTGGCATATAATTTGGTTAAGTATCCAATTTGAAATCTAATTTAGTAGACAAAGATTATGGGTGAATCTAAACGTCGCAAAGAGGCGATCGGGGACAAGTTCGGACAAGAAGAGCGTATCTATCCCTGGCTGCCGATCACGAAAACCCAAAGCGCAGATTTTGTGAAGTGGACAAGTCGCGGAAGCTGGACGGGAATTAGTTTGTTGGTTGGTTGGTGGATTGTCGTGCGGTTTGTGGGCCCAGCGGCGGGCTGGTGGGTGGTTGATTGATGCTAGGCTCGACAAATGCCTGTCTTATGGCATTGTGTCGAGTGCAACTGAATTTTTGGAAAATTTTTATTTGCGAATCTGGAGTTAGTGTGGTATATTGATTATCTACGGGCAATTAGCACAGTGGTAGCGCACTTCCTTCACACGGAAGGGGTCACAGGTTCAAATCCTGTATTGCCCATTTTTTCGTTCGTCTTTTCTCTGCAAACAAAGTTGTCCCACTCATGGGAATTCTGTCTCACTCGTTGGATTTTAGTCTCACGCATGAAACCACAAGGCGCTGAAACTTATACAAAACAAGGGTTTCAGCGCCTCTCATATATTCTTCAAATATTTAACAAATCTCAGTGAGAGAATTTTTTAAGTTTTGCCAATAGAAGAGCTGCTAGAAAAAGTGCTAGAAGCGATTTTGACTGAAATGCCACTAACTGCGATCGCACTTCAATCCCAATACCCAATCCCAATACCCAATACCCAATTCCTAAAAAATCTCAGGAGCTTGAGGCTTATTGATCAATCCAGCGTAATGATCGAAAAGTACCTTTGGATCGTGCCCTGTAATTGCAGCCACTGTAACGGGGTTCATTCCGCTCTCTAGGGCGTGTGAGCAGAATGAGTGGCGTGTATTGCTCGGTTTGCGGTAAGCCACGCCAGCAAGCCCTAAAATAATCGTCCAGGCGCGCTCCCTGAAATTGTGGGCATCCATCTGCTTCCCGGTCAGCGTGGTGAAAATCAAATCTTTCTCGCTACAGTCGGCTGGTCTGAAATTCGTCAGTAAAATTTTGAGGCTAGCAGATAGATAAAATTCTCTACAGCTTCCTGATTTGGCGGCTTTTCGCTTACCGCTAGTTACCTGCTCTGCGATCGCAATTTTGCCAGAATCAAAATCTATATCTTGCCAGCGAATTCCGATCGCCTCACCGATCCGACAGCCGGTGCCGAATAAGAATTTAACCAAAACTGTGTAGTGATTGTAAGTTTTGTGAGCTTCAAAAGCACTTAGTATCTTGTTGATTTCAATTTTGCTAAATGGCTTGGCATCACCATTTTTACCATTTTTCCGGCGTGGCAAATTGCGCCAAGGATTCTCGGATACTTGCCCCGATTCTAATAGCCATTCCCAGGCTGATTCAAATGTATCAAGCTTTCTATTAAAAGTTTCCGTGGCTAGTTTTTTGCAGCTTAGCCACTGGTAGAAGTTTTTGATATCTTCTTCTGTTAAATTGTCTTTTTTGGCTTTAAAGAAGTTAGTTAAGTCTGATTTTAAATAATTCCTGAGTTTGAAGGTATCGGCATCCCAACTATTCCTTTTGAAGCGCAGCCAAGTGTCAAGCAATTCCACAGGAGTCAGTTGCAGTGGCGGTTTTACGGCTTTCTTGTATTTGCATAGTGAAGCATTGTAGATGCCAATTTCTACGTCCGCTTCGATTTGCAGGGCAATTTGTTGTGCTTTGATGCGGTTGGTTTTGTTGTCCGCTAGTCCAGGGTAAAAAGTGCGTCGCTGACCTTGGTAAGTCCATTCTAGGCGCAAGCTGTCTTTATCCTTGACTATGCGGACAACAAACTTTCTCATTTTTTGTAGATGCTCCTGAAATTACCAGTTTCGGGATTAAAGAAGGCTTTGGTTGTTCCTAATGAACCGTTTCTTTGCTTCCTCACTATTAGCTCAACTTGTCCTTTGTCGGCAGATTCGGGATTGTAATAATCATCCCGATATAGGCAAATTGCTAAATCAGCATCTTGTTCAATATCACCCGAATCTTTCAAATCGGACATCATTGGGCGCTTATCATTTCGGGCTTCAACTCCCCGATTGATTTGAGCTAGGGCAACGAATGGAACATCGAAATCTTTAGCAATCGCCTTACAATGCCCTGCGATCGCCCCAACATCCTGGGCGCGGTTGCCGGCATTGCGCTCTCCCAGGAGTTGAATATAGTCGAGTACCACAAGCCCAATTTTCCCGTACTGAGCTTGCACCCGACGCAGTACATTTCGCATAGCTGCGGGGGTTAGTGCCGTGCCGGGAGTATCGTCAATGATGATGGGCATTTCGGCTAATTTCCCAATGGCATCGGAAAGGCTTTCGTCCCATTCATTGCTTCTGATATTGTTCCAGATTAATCTTTGGGCATTGATGCCAGAAAGAGAGGCTAGGAATCTTTTCACTAGACTTTCTTTGCTCATTTCGGCAGAAAAGAAAACTACAGGCAGTTGGTGTTTGCCTGCAATCTGTAAGGCTAGATGCCCGCCAAACCAAGTTTTACCCATTGAGGCTCTAGCAGCAACTACTATTAAATCCTTCTTGACTAATCCTCCAATTAGGTTATCTAAGTCTGGCAATCCTGATGTGTATCCGGGTTTGTAGCCCGACTCTAGTTCTGCCAAAACTGTACTCATGCAGTCGCCAACCGACCAGATTTCTTGGATGCTATTGCTGTTGATTGCCAGAATTTGTTCTTCAGCAGAGGCTAGGATATCTTCTAATGGCATCGCCAACTCTTGTCCTAATTGAGCAATTTTGCAGCCTGCCTCAATCAGTTTCCGGCGCTTATATTTGTCTTCGATTAAGGCTGCATATTGATCGATGTTGACGGCGGAAACCGTGTGATCGACCAATTGAACCAGCTTCAGTCTTCCGCCAGCCTTTGCCAATTGATCGTGATTTTCCAGCCAGTTCGAGACCGTCATTAAATCAGTAGGCTGCCCCTGGGAGAATAAGGCTGCAATCGCCCTGTAAATAATTTGGTGGGCATTGATGGCGAAGATTTCGGGTGTGAGAACTTCCGACACTCTGGAAATCGCTCCCTGGTCAATCAGAATCCCGCCTAGAATTGCTTCTTCGGCCTCTACATTTGTGGGCATTAAGTCGCTCATTTTATCCTCCTTTGCCTAAGTTTCTCGGTCAGTGCCTTGAATTTGTCGGGAGAGATTCGCTCCGATTCTTCTAGGAATATTGATGATTTTGCGATCGCACTTTCATCCTCAGTAGCTGGCATCAGCATCGCTTGGGGCCGTGGTTGTGCCTGGAATTTCTGCCACCAAGCTTGAAAGTCGGCGGGCTTCTCTACAAAACGGTGGAAACTTCTAATCTCTTCCCCCTTGGCCTTTCGCCATTCAGCGCGGATGAACTGCTCAAACTTTGCCCTGATATCTTCTGGCAACTGTTTCAGGCGCTGATATTTGGGTTCGGGCGGTTCGGGCGTGAACTCTGCTGTTGGTGGCGTGACTGCGGGGGCTTCTTCCTCACCCCACCACATAGAAATCCCCCCAATCGGCTCCCATCGGAATTTAATTCCTTCTGCCTTTTCTAATTGGATCAGTGCGCGATAGAAAGTGCTTCTAGGGATTCCAAAATGTTCGTAAAAACTGCGAGGGCTGGGGATGTTGAACTTGTGCCCCTGCTGGCGATAGATGCGGATAATCGAATAGATGTAGCCGCTTGCCGTGATCATTCGGGCTTTGTATCTAGCGGTTGCATCTTCGATAAAAATTCGCTCGTGCTGCTCTTGACGTGGAGGCCGGAAAGCTGGTACAATTCTGTTCATGTTAATAAGATAAATTTAGGTTTGCGACTGCTTCCAGGCGGTCGTTTTTTTGTGCAATTCGAGGTGATATACTGATGCCGTTTGGTAGCACTTCGCACCGCCATTTGATAGCGCAGCGCTCAGTATTTCTCTCTTTGAATGCCTGCCAGATTGAGTTGTCTGGTGCCGTTAACTCAGTGCCACAGGTTTTGGTGAAAGTAGGAATTTTTACACCGCGAAACATACTCTTTAATTCCTTATCAGTGCGAATGGAGCCGAGCCTGTAAGTCGGCTTCTTTTCCTCGCTGAATTTATAGGGGATGAAATCTTGAAAGAGCTCGCCAACTCTGAGGTAGAAATTTTGCCCAATCTCGCTATAGGATTCTCCCTTTTCTCTGATTCGGGCAATGCAGATCCATTCATCCTTGATGCGGGAATAGCGGATGATTTCTACAGTTAGATCATCGGCTTGAACGAGCTTGCCAACTGCAAATTCCGATCGCCAACCCTCCATTTCTTCAAGCTTGGGGCGGGTAGACTGCTCAGTTATGCGATCGCCAAAAAAGCCAATATTGATAGAGCCGATCCGCTTCTGCAAGGATTTCAGCTCCTCCAGCCTCGCAGTTTGCTCAATTCGCTGGCGGCTGAGGATTTCAAGATGTGGAATATTGTGGTCAATATCCCAGGCTTTGAGCCGGATTTCGGCGGCAGTAACGCGATCGCAAATATCATCCTCTAGCCAATCCATTCGCCGATCGGGTTTGGTCTCGCCCTCAGACTTTTTTGCAAGTTGCAATTGGAGTTGGGCGACCTTTGCCAGCAGGTCACGCCGATCGCCCTCAAGTTCATCCACCTGTTTTTGACCTAGGCGAATGTTGCCAAAGCGGCCGAAAACTTCTCTGAACTTGGGAAAGTTATTGCCTAGGTAAAAAATTAAAACTGCGAATGGCGCTACTTGGCTGTTGCCATCGGCGACAAACTTGATTCTGCCTCGCCATTCACAAAAGGGAAGGGCCGCGAGTAACTGATGCCTCGCGGTATCCGGTGCCGCCTTGATGAGTAAAATAGCCTCGGTAACTTCATTGGATAAGTGGCTTTGAATGAGCTTAGATACAGCTTCATTAGCTAGGGAAAATGCGGGATTGAGCCAAATCCGACCAGCCCAGGGCTTGGTCAGTCCGTCGGTTTCTTTGGTATAAAATTTGGCGGCTTTAACAGATTTGTTCGCTTGCCGACAGCTCATCGGATCTAGATCGATTTCGCCCATCACCTCGCGAGCTGCACTGATAATATTTTCTGGAGTGTAATGCTCGTCAGATTTGGAGCTCGTGAGGATTTTCAGATTGCGATTTGCTAGCTGAATTTCTGGTCCTGGATCGAAAAAGGGGATTATTTCTGAGAGAGAATCGGGGTGAATTGTTGGTAGATTTTTTTCGATCCTCGATGCAGTTAGGACTGATACTGGCTCTGGGGCGTGGGTTTCGGTTTCTATTGCTTGAAAGTCGAAGTTGACCACCCAGACTTCCTTCTCGGCATCTCCCTTAAAATATTTGGCAATAAATTCAGACCGCGTAGCGCACATACCACCTTCGGCTATCAATTCGCTCTGGCGCATATTTTTCAGAGCCTCTTTGTAGGGGGCTTCGGTGAGAACTGCCCAGCCGATTTGTTTGCCGCCGGCATGATAGGCTTTGTCGATCGCCGGCACTCGCAGTTTTTTTCCGGCCGTAACGGCTCGGCTCCAGGCGCTGATAAATTTGGTGGCGTGGGAATCCTTCCAGTCGCGGCGAGTAACAGATTTTTGAGGGAGATATTGGGCTGTGTAGCCGAATGAAATTGGGGTTCCGAAATCTAAGTAATTCATTTTTTATCCGTCTGTAAATTGATTGTTTTCGCGCCTCACACATCGATCGCATTTAAGGATGTCCGGCTCATTTTCTGTCGCCTCAAAGCCTCTTTCGTAAAATTCCATATCGTGAGGATCACAATGAGAATGGTTCGTGCTTTTTTGGCATTCGCAGCACCAGTAAATGCCTTCGGGCTGCGGATCTTCGTCGGGGGTAACTATGATGATTGTATCCATAGGATGGGGGGGGAGGCGATCGCACTTTGCGGATACGATCGCCTGGTTTGGCTAAATTTGGTGGCGAAGCTTGCCACGTCGGATTAGCGAGCTGAGATTCCAAAGTAGAGTCGAAATTAGGCGTATCGGATATCTGAGGAAGATAAAAGCTTTGTAGACAAAGGATTCTTGAACGGCAATCAGGGACTGATTGTAGTGATTCTCTATTAAATCTAGTTCCGTGCCTGGTCCGTCGGTTTGGTCATCCATATAGGAATTTTCCCTTGCTTCTTCAATCTCTGGATTAGCGGCTAAATAAGCCTTTCTCCAAATATCATAAGCATCCCAAGCATCATCAGAATTTAGCCAATCCACGATCCAGAATCCGTACCAATCCCACTTAATCTTTTGTATCATCAATAACCTCAATATTGGAGAGAACTTTCCCAGCCACTTGGCAGTAGGAGTAGCCTTTTAGTAATTGGTAGAAAATGCCAGTTTTATTGTTGTAGACAATCGGTGGCAGAGGTTGTCCCCACTGCAACTCCGCAGTGACTTTGTGTCCGTCGAGGTCTAGCGCGACTCTGTAAGGTGTGGATTTAGACATCAGTCAGCTCCTGTAATTCAAAATCTTCCAGTAGGATATCAGCGGCTAATTCCGCTAGCGCCTGGGGGGAAAGTTTCTGCACGAATTCAATGGCTTGATTGAGCGGCACACTCAGTTCGCCGTGGGCCGGTGTGAGCCTGAATAGCTGAGTGTGGGTAGGGTCGATTTGGTGGTAGGCGGCTAGACCGACGGCCATTTTTTCGTGCCAATTGAAGGATTCAATGAGCAGGCAGAGCTGCATCAGTTGCTCTCGGTCGGATTTTAGGATTTCTGCCATTTCTTCCTCTAAGGTCGGGGAATCTAAATCGGGTAAATTAATCATTGATTACTCCTATTTCTGTTTGCCATTGCCAGCCGACTCTTTGGATTAATCCCTCTGTTTGAAGCTCTTTCATTAGTTCGCATAAGGTGGTGCGATTCATTTCCTGCATGATGGATAGCAGGCCGGTGGTGGTGATTCTTTGCTTAGCTGTGATGAAGTAGAGAATCCTCTTTTTCCTCTCAGCTCTTTTCTTCGCTCTCCCCCCCCCCGCTCCTGCTGCTAAAGCCTTTTTCAGTTCGGTCACTGAGTTTGGCGGCTTTTTTCCCTGACCTCGGATGGAAGCTTGATGGCAAGAATTTCTTCTGGACTCCATCGCCGGCCGACGTGGTAGCGCGGCAGGTAGGTGATATTGGCTGGGTTCATAGGCTGATGTGTTGGTGGGTAAAATCCGCTACCAAGGCCCGACCGGGTAATTCGTGGCGAGAGGTATTGCATCTCGATCGATATACCGGGGATTGTGGGAGTTGGAGCAGGATTTCGTGGTAGGCAAAATCACTGAGAGAATGGGGGTGGCGATGCGGGCTGAGGTTCCAATTCAAGCTCGATCGTTGGTTGTTTAGTACAAGCTGATTATACCAGGATATTGAGATATCTCACTATTTTGATATGATTGGAGGAGAGTTCTGTGGAATGTCTGTGAAAAATTGCCTCAAACCAGTTCTAGAAGAGAGACTTAAGCTTAAAAAATTGACCAGTTATAGGTTTCGTAAATTGACGGGACTGTCCACTGGAACGGCGGAGCGAATTGACGATCCGAACTGGGTTCCGAGTGAAAAGGTGCTCGATATTATATGTAGAACTTTTCGGATTCAGCCCGGTGAATTTTTGTATTGGGTTCCCGATGCCTCAGAAAGTGAAAACTAAAAACACCTACTACCAAGGCTTTCAGCCAATTTATCTCAAAATAATGAAATACTCAATATTCTGGTACAATCAGTTTACAAGCCAAAAACGAACACCGCCCAAAATCTCAGAGAGCCGACAGCCTCTGCCCAAAAACGACCTGTCACAGCGGTGCTAGCAAGGTTTGTAAGGATGTGTACATCCCCGACCTAATGCCAGTGGGCGGTCAGCAAGGATTGGCATTGACCCTTTGGAAAGACAAAGTACGCCGGGTACAGAAGCCGGGGCTAGCCTACTGATTTACTATGTCCATAATTGCCCTAAAAAGTAGGAGGGAAGTCGGCTCGGTGCCGGCACAATGGGAAGGGCAACCCCCCCACATTTCAACGCCGAGAGTGGCTAATCAAGATGGCGTGACAGCCCGGAGAGACGGGTAATTTTTTCAACTAGAGGATTTTGATGATGAAAAAGATCTTGGATCGATTACTAATGTCTTGAAGGATACTTTCGGAGAAAACTTTGAAAAGGCTTCTGTCAAAATGAAGCTTTATCTTCTTGAAGCGGTTTCCGCGAATGTCAGGCTCGATTGGGCATGGTATCAGACCATGGATTACCTGGGTTTGGACGAAGAGCCCGAAATGAAGGATTTGGAATTCCCCGAAACTTTCGAGGACACTCAGGAGGCAATGAATCTGATCAGGGATTTGGCTGAGGCGATTTCCAAGGATATGACTTTTCACAATTTGGCGATCTGAGGGCTTAATTAATGATTGTCGGCGATTTGATTAAGATTCTAGAAAAGTGCGATCCATCCGCCAATGTGAGTTTTTGCCACGGCGGTGACAGCGAAAATACCGATGATATTAGCTTTGTAGAATCCGATGCCACCAGTAGTAATGTCTACTTGTACGAGGATGAGCCGAGCTTCGACAATGATGGTTCTATCGATTATGATTTTGAAGTCGATACCGTGACGGAAATCATGCCCGGATTAGTGGAAACCACTTACCGAGCCGTTTAATGAGTAAAGTCCGAAATCTCACCTCGAAATACGAGAAAGCTATCAAACTTGTTCCCCAATTTGAAGGGCAACACCAAAACGAAATCTACGAATTAATGCGGAAATCTGGATATTTCTGGAATGCCGATCGCGAAGAATGGAAGCTAGAGCCTTTATTGGCGGGCTAAATTCTTCGCATCTAATCAATTCTCATCTCAAATGTTTTTACAGGTAAAACTGTTCGGTTTCGACCGCAGTTTTACCTTGCCCAAAATCACCGAACCTTGAAAAATGAAAAGCATCAATCACCGACAAATTCGGCTAATCCGTGAGGATTTGACCGCCTACGATACCACTATCGAATGTGACATCCCATTGCCTAAATTCATCATTGACAGCAACGGCGGACTCTTTCTGAAAAACAGAACAATCTTCGAGTCCGGGCAATCCAAAGTAGTTTATTCCCAAGCATTGGCTACGTTTTTGCCGAATGTCGAAGTCCGAGCCGACGCGCTCATTGTTTAAGCGAAGCCACCGCAAACATCTAAAGCTCAACTTACCCAATTCAATTCCCTATCATTTATTGGTGAAATTCAATGAATCAACCATTGCCTAGTAAGAAATATTGCGTGACCCTACGCCTTTTTGATGGCTCAGATTATGTCACTGATCAAATGGTAACTTTTCAAGGTGAACCCCCCTATATTATTACCTCCAAGGGGTTGGCCTTCAAGAAGATCTACGAATCTTCGACTGATCTTCCTGCTGTTGTCTACAGTCAGGTTTCTGTTCGTGATCTATCGTCTGTGGCGGTGGTAAATGGCTAAGGCAAATTCTGATTTAAAAGTGCTTAATAGCAAGTCTGATGAGCGCCCCGATATGCCTGTTCCTGGGTTCCCGGAACTTCTAAGGCACGGGAAATGTGACGGTGACGGCTGCGATGAGTGCGATTTTGGCTGGTCTCGGACCACCGATTGGGAGGAGGCATCAAAAGCTTATATGAAAGGCTTCGATCCGAATGATTTACCAGCCTGGATGGCGGTAACAGAGGTAGCCTCGATCACCCGCAAATCCGATGATTTTGCTAAAGCCACTTGTCGAGAGATTTAGCCCAAATTCCCGTTCAAAGGGGCTACCCAATCTTTCGATCAGATAGCCCCTCACACTACATTCCCAGCGAGGAATGCGGTGCATTCAACTCAGCAGTATCTACCTACCTAAAACAATGATACCCCTACAACGTCACGTCCAGAAATTTCCTGTTGAGATTGTCACGCAGCAGGCCCCCAACAAAACTTACACAATCGAAGTGCCGGCACGCACCCCGGAACAGGCAGTTGCCTCTACCGAAAATGGTGCAGCTCGTGATGCCGGCTACTATGATTGGCTGAAAATCTCCTGTGGCAATGAAACAACCGAGCGCCCCCCGCATCGTGGCGGCTCTCGCACCGACTAATCTCACTGCACTGTGCAGTCAGTTGACTGCACAGTGCACTGCACAATGCACTGCGCTCAACTACATATTTAGCTGCAAATGAAAGACTAGGAAATTAAATTAAAATGCCCCCGCGCTGTATCAACAGCCGGGGACTGATCACCGTAGTAATTCAGGGGAAGATGATATGTCTACAATAGCAAGAAAATCCGAAAAAGTCTACATCGATCCAAAAACTTTTCGTGAGCGGACTAAGTGGTCTGT
>REAP01000275.1 GCA_004294385.1 Oscillatoriales cyanobacterium
GAATTTTGAGTTTCCGATGAGGATGTGAATTTTTTCATTCAGAATTTTAGCTGTGCTAAAATTCGAGAATGAAACAGCCCTGGGTTTCAACCCCTGTCGAGAGAGCGAAAGTCCTCTCAAAGAGGACTGATGATGATGAGTTCTTGAGTCCTCTTTTAGAGGACTTTCGCTCTCTCGACAGGGAATTGATTCCCTGGCGGACTCGCGGGATCACAGAGAGACTTGGCGGGCTTTCAGGCTTAAGTTGACACCTATGGACACTGCCGTGTCCTTAGCCACCGGGAGCAATCCGCTCCTGCAATTCCCCGCACCGTTGGGGCGCGCTACAATCTAAAATCCATCAATTTAGCACTCAGCCTCAGAGAGTGCTAAATTTGCTATGTAAGCAAATGGAAACAAAGCATGACCAAAATAATTGCCTTTAGCGACAAATCTCGGCGGGCACTAGAACGCGGTGTCAATCAACTGGCTGATGCTGTCCGCATCACCTTGGGCCCGAAAGGCCGCAACGTCTTATTGGAAAAGAAGTTTGGAGCTCCCCAAATCGTTAATGATGGTATCACGGTTGCCAGAGAGATCGAACTGGAAGACCCCCTAGAAAATGCTGGCGCTCGCTTAATTCAAGAAGTAGCTTCCAAAACTAAAGATATCGCAGGCGATGGCACTACAACCGCTACCGTTCTGGCTCAATCCCTGATTCGTGAAGGCTTGAAGAATGTCGCCGCCGGCGCAAATCCAGTCGCCCTGCGCCGAGGAATTGAAAAAACGATCGCACATTTGGTACTAGAAATCGCCAAATTAGCCAAACCTGTCGAAGGTGCTGCGATTGCTCAAGTCGCCACTGTCTCGGCCGGTAACGACGAAGAAGTTGGCGAAATGATTTTCCAAGCAATGGAAAAAGTCACCAAAGATGGCGTAATTACTGTTGAAGAGTCGAAATCTCTGTTGACAGAATTAGAAGTTGTCGAAGGGATGCAGTACGATCGCGGTTATCTCTCTCCCTATTTTGTCACCAATACCGATCGCATGGAAGTTGAGTACGAAAACGCTCGCATCCTGATCACCGACAAAAAAATTAGTTCCATTCAAGAGCTCGTCCCAATTCTCGAAAAAATCGCTCGTGCCGGTCAACCCCTGGTAATTATCGCCGAAGATATTGAAGGCGAAGCTTTGGCAACTCTGGTAGTCAACAAAGCCCGTGGCGTATTGAACATCGCAGCAACCAAATCTCCTGGTTTTGGCGAACGTCGTAAAGCGATGCTTCAAGATATCGCAGTTTTGACAGGTGGCCAACTGATTTCCGAAGAAGTCGGACTCAGCATTGATACCGCCAGCCTAGAAATGCTCGGTACAGCCCGCAAAATTACGATCGACAAAGAAAACACAATCATCGTCACTGGCGATGAACACAAAGCTGATGTCCAAAAACGGATTGAGCAAATCCGCCAGCAGCTAGCAGCGACAGATTCCGACTACGACACGGAAAAACTAACCGAACGCATCGCCAAACTCGCAGGCGGCATCGCTGTGATTAAAGTCGGTGCAGCCACTGAAACTGAGCTCAAAGACCGTAAACTGCGTATTGAAGATGCTCTGAATGCTACTAAAGCTGCTGTGGAAGAAGGCATCGTTGCCGGAGGTGGCACGACTCTAATTCACTTGATTACCAAGATAGATGCGATCAGAAATACTTTGGATGCCGAAGAACAGCTTGGTGCTGACTTGGTTGCGAAAGCTTTGGAAGCACCTTTGCGTCAAATCGCCGATAATGCAGGCGTTGAAGGTTCGATCGTGATCGAGCGTGTGCGCGTTAGCGAGTTTAACGTTGGCTACAATGCTCTCACCGATGTCTACGAAGATATGATTGCCGCTGGGATTATTGACCCAGCTAAGGTAGTGCGATCGGCTCTACAGAATGCCGGTTCTATTGCTGGTATGGTTTTGACCACTGAAGCTGTGATTGTCGAAAAACCAGAACCGAAAAAAGCTGGCGGCGACATGGGCGACATGGGCGGCATGGGCGGCATGGGCGGCATGGGCGGCATGGGTGGCATGGGCGGCATGGGCGGCATGGGCGGCATGGGCGGCATGGGCATGATGTAGTCCGAAGTCAGCAGTCATGAGCTAAGAAATTAGAACACGGCACTGCCCATAGGTGTCAACAATCAGGTACAACCCATAGTCCGACAGGGGTTTAAACCCCTGTCGAGAGAGCGAAAGTCCTCTCAAAGAGGACTGAAGAGTTACTTAACGTGTATTGGTTTGACGCAAATCGACCGTCAGTTTCAACTGAGATCTTGCACCATTCTCAATTAGCTGTAGGGGCGGGTTCACCCACAGCCTCTCTGGTTGTAGATAGGTTAAATAAACCCGCCCTCCCCCACCAAATGAGACAGGGAATTGATTCCCTGTCGGACTCGTGTGCCCACTAATGGATTTGGCGGGCACGCAAGCTTAAGTTGACACTCCTTGGGCTTGGCCTTAGTCCCTACAATTAATCTGGGTAGGGAAACGGCACTGCCCATAGGTGTCAACTTAAGCTGTCAGCCCGCCCCGTGTTCATTGGTCATCCCGCCCTGGAGACAGGGGTTTAAACCCCTGTCTAATAGAAGACAGT
>REAP01000055.1 GCA_004294385.1 Oscillatoriales cyanobacterium
AGATGCCTGTTCCACAAGAGTTTAGTATTATTGTGGGGTGGGCATCTTGCCCGCCCTGGACATCCGGCATCTTGCCCGCCCTCAAAATCGGTTCAACTCCTATTAACAACAATCCGTCGAGTCATCCCCATCCCCATCGGAGTTTTCCTCCCAACCCCGCAGTAAAGAGCAAAATCAGCCAAAGCATTAACTTGCTTAATCACCAAAGGCTCCACATCACCCAAAATCCGATAACTAACCTCCCCAACCATGCCCACAAAATTGCTTTCATAGTTAGTCAATCTCTCAGTTCTGATATTGACAAAAGTCGAAAAAAGTGAATCCAATGGCAAATTAGGAATCTCAATCCCGCTGTACTTATTCCAGCGACTCAGTAGACTATTAAAAACGCAATCTCTAGTAGGAATCACCGAATCGAACTTCCCCTGTCGAAAGGTAGTAGGCGTCGCAAAACTGAAGGCAATTAAGCGATTAGTTTCCGAAGCTTGTTCGTAAAGTTGAGAATAAGTACAAGCATTAGCCCAAGGTTGGTCTACTTGAGGTGTTCCGAGAATCTTCGTAATCATCAAATCCGCCGGGATTTACCGAATAAAGTGTCATCCAGCAGACTAATTCGCCACCAACAGAGAGAGTGTTCTGGAATTGGTTCTGTGTGTTCCCATTGGAGGGAATGGTGTTTTTTGAAAGGGCATTTTTTAGTTTGCAAAGGGCTGAGGGTGAAGGATTTGTCGGCTGTGGCATCGTGAAGGCGATCGCCCAGTTGTTTGTCAACGGAGCTCACGAGGGTGAGAATTGGGGCGATGGGAAGAAGGTTGAGGATGAGACTGTGCGGCATGATGGTTATGGTTGGTTGTGTTGATTAAGGTGCGATCGCTCTGTTAAGTCGTCTCCTCTAATGCCTTGGTGTAGGTAATAATTACTGATTTTTTCTGAGCCGTGTTGCCATACTGATATAATAATTTTTCATCAAACCCATTTGTTTTCAGCTTGATGAAAACTCCTGGAAGTTTCACAAAACCTAGTTCTGGCTCATAGGAATATTCTGGATTCCCATCTAGCATGGATGCACCATCATTACTTCGATGTATTTTGATGATAATATCTTTTTGATAGGCAAAGCCCCAGCGTAAATCACGCCTTTCCCATGATGTCTTTTCTTGGTCATAGTAGCGTTCATAAACATGAGTATTGGCATACTGATTACTCTTATCTTTTTTGATGGTTAAACGGTCAATTGGCACTGTCACTTGAGGCATATTCTCAATTTTGTCGCCATGAGTTCCATCGTCATAAACTAATGTTGCGGATGGTGTCCAACTTCGAGTAACGACTAACCCTTTTTCGTGAGCCGGTTGACAAGCTAAGTCGGCACTGTAAACATAGTCATGAAGCATGGAGAATAATTCGACTACTCGGTAGTCATCAACTTGTTGCGATCGCAAAATACATTCAGAAATTTTCGCAGTGTTAAAATCAGTTAGCTTTTGTAGAGTCTCTGTATAAGTTTCCCATCCAGATTCATCCAGCGTATTAGCAAATTCTTGGATAGTATTCCCCACCAATATCACCTTAGCATTTGGAACATTACCTCGACGATTGCAGCGTCCAGCCCTCTGAATCAGGTTTTCTGGCGGACACATTTCAGAAATTAAGACCTCACTATTCAAATCGCACCCAACTTCGATCGCACTGGTAGTTATCAAAATATAAGGCAGATGGTTTTCATCGCGATTTTTCAGGTTTTTGTAGCGAGTCGAACGCGAAAATTCTGAGTCTTTTGGAATGTCAGAAATGCGGCCATGATAAAGAAACAAGAATTGTCCTTGAGTATCAGTATTAAACGCCAACTCATTTTTAACCTGCGTGTAAATTTCGACTGCATCTGTGACAGTTTCAACTACAGCAATAATGCGACGGTTAGATTTAGATTTCCACTCTCTTAAAACAATTTGAGCAACTTGAGTTTGGAAATGGAGAGGATTAGTTGAATCGCGCTGAACTTCATTCAGCCATTCAAAAGCTTTTGTTTCATAGCTTTGTTGCTGAAATTCGCGCAGGGAATTAACATTTTCAAGATTATTGATGTAATCAATTACTTTCAGATAATCAAAGCGATCGAGATGTTGTTGTGGCATTGTAGCAGTCATTAAGACGATGGATCGTCCCGCTTCATAAAGCGACTGCACCAAGCTATGAAAGTTTGTGAAAGATATATTGTCATAGCTATGAGCTTCATCAACACAGATTAGAGTTTTTTCACTATGAGTTTTATCCCGATGAATCCTCAAAGGAAAAACAAATGACTTTTGCTTGTCTCCAAAAGCAAAATAGCGATAGAGAAACTTGTCCAGCGTTGTTAAAATGACATCTCCTTTATAAAGATGACGGCGAGAATTGATTTTACGCTCGACTCGCTCCCCGTTTTGGTAAATTAATCGTTCCATTTGGGAACCCGTATCTACTACTAACGAAAATTCCAGGTCTTTATTTTCAGGTAAGGCCGAAAATGTCTTGATATACCGCTCAATCCGTTGTTTCTGATCTTCTACTAAACTTCGGGATGGCAAAGGTAAAATTAAGCGATAACCTTTAGCTAAACATGGAAATAGAACAGCCTCCATTTTGCCAGAACCAGTGGGAGCTTTGAGTAAAAATGCTGGGTTGGGATTGGCGATCGCATCCCAGACATCTTGTTGCATGGGGTTAGAAATATACTTGCCTTTGCTGAGTGCTTGATACGCAGTTTCGCAATTCCAATCCTGAGAACTATCTACTAATGAGTGAGATTTAATACCAACCCTCTTTGGGTTCTCTTCTTTAGCTTTTCCTTGATGAGGCTCTTTTTTAGCTTTTCCTTGATGAGATTGCCACCATTCTTTGACAATATTGTTGATTTTATCTTCCAGCTTATGAGGCTTATCTAACAAATTTCCTAGCTCTTTCTTGTCCTCTTCACTAAGTTTCAGTGACCAATAGGCAAAAGACAAGGAAATTTCGTCCTTATTAAAAGGAAAATTAAAAGGAAAAGGATCTATCAGATAAGTTGAATTGTCTAATTTGAACGTGGTATAATCCATGAATGCACGAGACTCTGCTTGTTCATCATTTCCAATTACCCGACAAGCTAATTCTGCCTCAATCTGATCGCACATTTCCAAGATGTACAGTTCACGGCCATAAGTCAGAGGTTCTCTTGTCAAGATTTGTTCATATTCTTGTGACTCTTTTTTCAATTTATAAGCATCACGACTAATATCACCCACAGAGAAATCGTGATGTCCTATAGCCAGATACTTTGCCCAAATATCAGGACTATCAGCTAAGAATCTATGCCCTTTGAAGGAGTAAATATATTCTTTAAATTTACCTTCTTTCGTGGCTTTAGCCTCCAGTTTAAATTTAGGCGGTTTGCCAATGTCGTGAATTCTAGCAGCTTCATCAACTCGTGCTTTTGATTCTTCCCGTTCAGTTTCAGTGATCCCTGGAAAATCCTCAACTTTCCAAGCTTTGACTAGCTTTCTGACATTACAAACATGATTGCCAAGGGGCTGAAAGTAAATTACATCAGGAATAGGATTAGTTTTGTCTGGAAAAAATACTCGACCGAAATCGAAACTGCGCTGGCGTTTTTGCTTAGACATTAACTTCACCTCTTAACAAGTTAACAAGGGATACGGGAATATAAATTTCCCCATCGGTGTAGTAATCCAGAGTTGGAAAATCCTCCCCAGGTTTTGGGTAATAGGCAGTAACAAAGGGAATAAATCCATCTACAGGAGTTCGAGTATTATCTAAAAATCCTGCCTCTTCTGAATCTGTTTCATCATTAGTTTGCCAGTGGTAGCGGTAGAGATTGTAAATATCACAGCCGCCGATAAATTGACCGCTTTGCAACAAGGCTTCCATCGGTACAATGGTTGATGGATAAGCTTGAACTGTCTCGCATTTCAACTCAATGAGTTCAGAAACTTCTGTCACTACCGCAAAACCTTCTTTGCCTAGTTTGCAACCATAGGTTTCTAAGTCTTGGAAATGTTCTAAACCTTGTAAAGATTCGCTGACAACATAGCCAGTTAGTTCTTCTACAATTAAATATTCCCAAGTGTGGAGTTGAAAGTTAGCTTTGTCTTTTTCCACATACAAGCGGGAAAACACATCGTGATTAAATTCGCGCATTCCTTTGCGGTAGGTTTTATGCACTCCTCGCCAAGTATTTGTGCTAGGATAGGCTCCCAGCGCTACATAATGACGGGGTAAAGCATAAAATGGTGGGTCATCTTTGTTGATTCGAGTTTCAGGAATTTCTAAGCCTACACTGAGCATTCCTAGCCTTCGTAAAAATCCTGATAGAGTTGTTGGTGGTACAAAAGGATAGGTGGCAATATTGAGAATTGACCCTGGCAGAATGCGGAATGTCATTGCTGCGGTAGGTGTGATGGTGAGTTTTATGCAGTACATAGATCACGCCTGTAAAACGGTTTCAACGAATTTCGCAGCGTATTCTTGTAATTTCTCTAATGCTGCATTTCCAATCCAGCGATCGAAGTAAGTTGCTTGGATGCGATCGGTGTTATCTTCTGGATATTGGGCAAGACGGAGGAAGTCTGCGATCGCCTGTTGTGGATCTGTGACAGATGGAGAAATAATCGGGCGTTTTCCTCTGGGTACTAAGTAGCGATCGACAACTAGCAAAGGGGTTTGATTCTCGGATTCGGCGATCGCAATTCCCTTGGGGTTTCCTGAACCTATGCGGGGCAAAGAATCCAAAAAAGCATAAGCAACAGAGGAAAAATCTCGATCGGTAATACTCAACGCATGATTAGAAACCGGATACAGAATACCGGGCTGATTATACTGGCGCTTGAATGGTATAGGTGTTTCATCCTTTTGATTTACCAGACGTGCCGGGTGCATTGCCCGTTGCTTTTCTACTGGATAAATATCTTGAACTGCAACACCGCCACCGTGAGTAACGCGACCAATTAAAGTGCTTTTTCCGGGGTCAAGTGCGCCATAGGGAGCGCAAATAGGACAGTCTGTTTTGGCGCAAGTTTTAGGAATGCCACATTGTTGTTTATCTCCTAGCAATTCTCCACTTTTTACAGGTGCCCAAAGCAAGCAGCGACGTTCAACTCCTCGCCGTTTTGTTGGGGAAATATAACATTTTTCGATGGATTTTCCATTTTTAGTGGTTAGTTTCACTATCTCCACCAAGTTGACATTGACTTGCACTTCATGTCCAAAATAAAGCTCCTGAGAACCTTCAAGAATGGCATAAATGTCAAAGTGCATACGAGGATTGTTTTCATCGGTTTTGGGTAATCCACTCGTTACTTTGGATTGCTTAACCGTCTCCGAAGTATTTTCAGATTCGTCATTAGTTGTTTGATTTTTTTTGGTAGCCATGATTAGTTTTTCTCCGTTGTAGATTTCAATTTGCGAACCAATTCAGGAAAACGAGTGTAGAGAGAAAGTTTTAAGTTATAAGTTAACTCATTCCACTCTCGGTCTTGACTGTAGCCATTTTCAGCAAAGTAAGTATAAGCTCTCATCACATCATCAGCATAGAGAGTTAGCCAAGTCTGCTGTTTTTCTGCATCTTTTTGTTCTCGGTTGGTAATTTTCAAGTCCTCCAATAATTTCTTTGTCTGTTCATAAACAAAGTAGTTTTCTGGGTTGCAGTAAAGTCGCGCTTGGACATTTGTTTTTTTCTCGTCGCCAAGGGTGGCGTAGTAGCAAAAAGCAACTGCATCATCAACTTTTTCAATGATTTTACTTACCTCTCTTTCTGCATCTTCTGGTTTCATTGCCTTTTTAGCTGTACTTTCCAAAGATTGAGCAAAGGCATAGGTTAAGCCCGTCAAAGCCGTGACATCCCTATATAATTTTGCTCTTTTAGCGAGTTGGTTTGATGAATCCATATCTACTCCTTGTGATTCTAAGTTTTTTTCAAAGATTTTCCAGTAGAGTTGGCGAACTTTCTCTAGTTGTAAATAGTTGACTTTAGCAGCATCTTTGGTCACATCGTATTCAGCAAGAAAGGGTAAATCATCCTCTATATAGCGAACAGCATCGCCCAGAGTCATATTAATTTCCTTACCAATAATTACAATTGATTGACTGTAACCTTCGATCATTCCCTTGATGAACACTAGATGTCTACTGGCTAGTTGTTGTGGCTGACTTCCCTGAATAATCAGCGAGAATTTAAAATCAGCTAAAACCTCAAGAGGAAAGATTGATGCTACTTTGGCTAGCGCGTATTGAACCTGGCCGAGTTTCTGGGATGCTAAGTCACCGCCACCTGTTCGATCGGAGGCTAGCACTACATATCGACCTGCACTTAAATGTAACTCTTTATTGGTTAACATTCTAATGTAGTCTTTAACTTTGAGTTTAGCAGGTTCACTTTGATTGACAGATTCAAGCTTCAAAATGATGCTTTCATCGGTAACTTTTAGGGGTGAAGCAAACGCTAAAGCTGAACAGGAAGCACAAATATAGGGTCGATCTTCGCTTGATGACGATTGACGACGCTGGGAGGGTCGCTCGAACATAAATCTGGCTACTTTCCATTTAGCATCTTGGAGACTAACGCCACAGGAATAACAAAAATGTTTACCGTCATCTCCCGCCGATCGCACTTCTTTGATACTCGGCTGTTCGCTCAGCAATGGTTCAGGGAATGGATCGCTTGGTGGATTTTCTAAAAGGCGATACATCTCTAGAATACATTGAGTAAAGATGTCTCCACGAGTTGCATTGATCTGGTCTGTAGCCGTTTTAGTGAAACTTTTAGAAATGTTAACAATATCTTTGAACCAAGCAGAGTTTTGTTCGCGATCGCACTTAATAAACTTAAATGGTTCACCCTCAGAATCTGCAAATAAGCGAATCTTTTGCTGGACAGACTCTTGAGTAAAAATGATTTGAGTAACTAGCTTATCTTGCTGTTTTTGTAACTTGTTTCTCTGTGTTTTCGTTAATCCTGAGTCTGCCAATTCACTTTTGATTTGATTTAGCTCTTGCCAGATAGACTGTTGCTCATCTAGGACTTTACCAAAAGACTTTTGAAAAGCTGCGTTGTACTTTATAGCTTCTTTTGACTGCATTTTCTCCTTTTCTAGTAGCTTGTTGTCTGAAGATGTGCGGTCTTTTGCACTTACTTCGGGATTATCCAGTTCTTTTTTGAGATAGTCAATATCATTTTTACGCTTTGTTTGACGCTGTTCTACCTCCCTAACAATTGCCAAATACCAAGCCGCTAAAACATTAGATTGCGGCTGTGTCAAAATCGGAATTTCCAAGGTGCTGAAACCGCGTCCAGCCAGAGTGACACTATTGAGCATGACAATGAATGTCTGTACTAATCCTGGTAAATTGTGCTTGATATCGCCATAAGTTGAGAAAGCAATATTTTCGATGAACTCTCGCCAATATTGACTAAAATCTGCTGGTGCTTTTCGATGGGGAATAAAAACCTGTACGTGATAGTCACTTTCATGGATTACCGCTATTTGATATTGCTTCTGCAAATATTCTAAAAATCTATCTATGGCGCTTTCAATAGATAACTTTGCCTGTAACTCTCCTGGTAACGGCGATTTGTACAGAATCTGAGTTGTGCCAATGTCTTGATTTTGATAGATAACGCGATTTTCTTTAAAATCAAGTTTTGGTAACTTGTTAGTATTTTGGTTGCGCGTGAGTCTTAATTCTCTAATTAGCTTGGAGTTTGCAAAGGTTTTCGCGACATCTATTATCCCTGGCTGACTCGCTAATGCCCCAATCAACTCTGACTTCTCAGTAGATATGACACCCGCAGCCAAGGCACTAATCAATATTGTGATTTGATTGCTCTCATTCATCCGATTTAATCTCTTGATGAAGTTTTTGTATGTGGGAGTCGGCAAAAACGATGCGGACTCCCATCTTTTGGTTGCTCTAAAGCTTCTACTGACAGTCGGCGTAAGATATCACATCACCTTCAGAATTAGTGATGTCGAGCCACATCAACTCTGTAACTCGCCTTTTAAGCTTCTCAACCTGCATCAGAAGGTTCTCAATCTGTTCCTGATACTCAGCAATTTCTCTTGCAATCAGATCTGATTCGTACATTAGCCGTCTCCTTAGTAAAAAAGTTTTCACCAGAGCCAGTCGCCATGCTACCTTTGAGATTGCGAGTCTACATTGGTAGTCTGAGCTTCCTGCTCTGGCTGCCTTTCAGATTAACACAAAATTTTAAAGTCCGTAGCATATTGAGGTAAGTACAGAAGCTCATTTGTGCTATGATGGTATGTAGCCTCTCAAAAATCCCTCTATCAGAGATTGAAAATCGAGACATATAGAGGTTGAGAATTTTATTCTCCAAACAACTAAATACCTATCAGGGGTCGGTAGCCAGAGTTCTGCTCTGGCTTTTTTAATAGCCTGTGTAAAACCCTCATACTCTATCCGTAAATAGCTTATGATCAGATAATACCCCCATTTAAAGAGGTTGTCAAGCATTTACACCTAATAAGTGTCCGTATAAAATGACTCGTCAAGATCAATCCATCACCCTATCCGTTTCCGATCGCGACAAAGCCGAGTTAGAAGCCCTAGCCCTACAATTCGGCATGAAGTGGGGCGATCGCCCCAACATCTCCAAGCTGGTAAAAGCGATCGCCCAACATAAACTCCTAATTGCCCCTAACAATGATTGGAAAGATAGCCGATTAAAAGCCCTCAAACACGCCGTCGATGCCTTAACCGACCTCGGCAAAGTTCAAGAAGCCAAAATTATTGCTCAACTGCTACTCGATCGCAGTGAACTTCCAGATCCCCTGCGGAGAGAAATAGAGGCATTTTTAAATAACACCTCTATTCCTTGGCGGTTAGAGATAGATCGTTATATGAAGCGGAACCAACCTTTTGAACTCACCTACCAAGATGCAGCCGATCGCACTTGGCACTTCCACATCCGCCATGCTCAAATCAACCCGCATGAAGATCGAGAATATCTCGATTGTTGGTGTGAAGAAACAGAGGGGAATTACGATTTGCCAGAACTGAAGCATAATCGGTGCTTCCGTTTAGATCGGATTCCAGAAGCCGCGATCGCACCCATTGACGGAAAATGGTTGCCCAGTTTAGCCGAGATTGAGGTAGAAATGCACCTCTTCCGAGGTTTGGCGTTTGCCTACAAAACGAAAACGGGTGAAGATACGTTCAATGAATGGTTAACAGACTCTCCGCAAGTCCGACGAATAGTGAAGAAAGTATCCAATACTTTTTGGTTTTTCCGAGAAATATTGCGGTATGGGGAAGATTGCGTGATTGTGTCTCCAGACAGTGTGCGCGATCGCTTCCAACAAAAACTGATCGCCCTCTGCCGTCAGTACGACATCGAAATCCGCGATTAGAACACGAGATTAGACTCTCACCCAAGAAACCGGGTTTTTTAGCGAATTTGTCGGTAACAGTCAAGTATTCTCGTAAAAAACCCGGTTTCTGACCACCCGTGCGTCCAACAAAAAGCAGCCTTTTACAGGCTGCACATCGAAAAAACCGTTGTTTAGTTAGAGGAGAAAACTTTAAATCGAATTCAAATTGCCGTTGTTTCAAGTCTCTGGGACTCCGGCGGGGCGATCGGCTGCCAACCAATTCGCATCCCTATCTACCGCTGATTCGCCCTATGCTGTTGCTGAAAGTTCGTTAACCATTTTCACTCGGCCTCTGAGCACTGCCCGCAGCAAGCGGTTCACACAGCCTCTATCTTCGTCATTCAGCGACTCGTCGAAGGTGGCGGCCATCAAACCGTAGCGATCGGCTAATGTCAAAACACCTGTGTCGCTTACAGAAGCGAGCATTTCAGAGATAGCGCCGGGGAGGAGTTGTAACGGGTTCATGGCAGTGCGGTTGAATTCGATATGTACATCATCTCCGTATTTTCCGAAAAGATCGGTGACTTTGATGAGGGTACGGAGGTGATTATTTGGGGTGTACGTAAGTGATCGAACTAGATTAGAGTTGTGACGCGAATCACAAAGGCGATCGACCGTTAGCTCAAAATTGATATCTTGCAGCATTCTCAATAAGTCTTTGGAGGGCGGGCAGGATGCCCACCCCACAAGAAAGTTCACTCTTTGTGGAACAGGCATCTTGCCTGTTCATGGCAGAGGTATAAAATCCGCCTACAGCACGAGAATTGATAGATTTGGTATGATCTCTAAACCAGTTAAACCCTTATTCCCGTACTAAAATGCTTGACTTTCTGAATCCAATTTTGGGCCGATCGCCCGATCGCATCAAAGCCAATGTCGAAATCTATACTTGGCAAACCTGTCCCTACTGCATCCGCGCCAAAACATTGCTGTGGTGGAAAGGCGTGAATTACACGGAATACAAAATTGACGGCGACGACGCGGCTAGAAATGCAATGGCCCAACGCGCCAACGGAGGCCGTAGCGTACCCCAAGTTTTTATTAACAACCAACACGTAGGTGGCTGCGATGACATTCACAAACTCGATGCAGAAGGACAATTAGATTCGCTGCTAGCTGAAGCCGCCGTTTAAACTGAGATATTGCACCATTTCCAAGAACAGGCAAGATGCCTGTTCCACAAAGAGTCAATTTTCTGCTTGTGGGGTGGGCCGGAGAGCCCGCCCGCTGATTAACTCCAGTCCCCACTACAAACCTTTGGCAAATTTACCTAAATTATCTTGCCGCCATTTAGCATCCGAGCGCCTATCTGTTGGCAATTCTAAGACCCGAATCCCATTATTTGGTAGCAAAACTAATTTTTGTTTTAACTGCTCCCAATCGTCAATTATTTGGTGTTCCACGCCATAGGTTGCACACAACTGAGCAAAATTGATATGTTGCGGTGTGGCAAAAAACTCTTCAAATGGCGGGTTAAATTTGGCAACGGGCAACATTTCAAAGATGCCACCGCCGTTGTTATTAATTAAAATAATTGTTAAATGACCGACGAACTTATTTGTAATTAAAAATCCATTCGTATCATGTAAAAGTGCTAAGTCTCCTGTTAACAGGATAGTGCTTTGATTGCGGTGGGCAACTCCTAAAGCTGTTGATAATGTGCCGTCTATGCCGTTAGCGCCACGATTGACAAAGGGTTTTATTTCTAAGTTGTTTGGTTTCCAGAAAAATTCTACATCTCTGACGGGCATACTATTAGAAATAAATATCGGTGTTTCTGCTGGCAAAATTTGGGACAGCAGCCAGGAAACTTTGGGTTCGATGATGTTGTTAATTGCAGATATTTTTTGGTCTATTGTTTGTCTGACTTGGGTTTCGGTATTGCGCCAAAGTTCTAAATATTCACTTGCGAAAGATGCCAGATCCCCCCCCAACCCCCCCTTGAGAAGGGGGGGGACATGAGGGGAGATAGCAGTGGCTAGATGCTCTACGGAGGTTCGTAGGTGAGTTGTTTTGCCGTGTAGGGGATCGAAGTTATGGTGGCTGGGGTCGATCGCATATCGTTTTGGTTGGGTTTTGTCTAACCAGTTTCGGAGTTCTTTGCTTGTGGGTAAGTCTCCGATTTGAATGGCGATTTCTGGGGTTAATTTATCTGCTAGTTCGCGGTTTCGCAGGATTAAATCGTAGGTGGAAATCCTTCTGCTAATACTGGCCAGTTTAATAGTTGGGAGATTTGGGCGATCGCACTACAATACTTCTCTGCATCTTTAGGCTGGGCTACACCTGCAATAATAATCCCTCTGCTGCATTGTTGCCATTTTTGGATTGTGGAATAAATAACTCGTATCGTGGAACGGGCATCTTGCCCGTCTCCTGAATTTGGCAGGCAAGATGCCTGCCCCACGATAGAAGTTTCTCCTACAACAATCGGTTCTAATCCTGCAAAGAAATCTGCGATATCAAATTGTGCTTCTAAAGCTTCTACAGCAATATCTGAAATGGGTACAAGCGGATCGCGAAAGGGAATGTTGAGGTGAACCGGGCCTGGTGTTGGAAATTGCGATCGGTCCCAAGCATACATTAGAGTCTGCCGCAAATAGCCTAACATTGCTATCTCCGCAGAAGGTATGGCTAATTCGACTTGCCAATTGAGATAATTACCATACATCTTTACTTGGTCGATCGCTTGTCCAGCATGACAATCCCGGAGTTCAGGAGGTCGATCGGCTGTGAAGATTAACAGCGGAATTCGACTTTCTCTGGCTTCTATGATCGCAGGATAAAAGTTAGCTGCGGCGGTTCCAGATGTACAAATCAGTGCGGTTGGTAAACCAGATTTCTTGGCAATTCCTAATGCAAAAAAGCTGGCTGAACGTTCGTCTAGTATAGGGATAGTTTCGATTTGGTTATTCTGGGCAAAGGCTATTGTTAATGGTGCCGATCGCGAACCGGGACAAATCACGGCGGTAGTTAATCCCAACCGCTGTAAAGTTTCGGCTAATATTGAAGCCCAGAGGGTGTTTGTGTTGCGGAAATCTATTGGCATTGCTAAATCTGATTATTGGTTATTGGTTATTGGTTATTAGTTATTGGTTATTAGTTATTGGTTATTAGTTATTGGTTATTAGTTATTGGTTATTGGTTATTGGTTATTGGTTATTGGTTATTGGTTAATTGTTACCCATGCCCTATGCCCTATGCCCTATGCCCTATGCCCTATGCCCATGAATTAAACTAAAGCATTTAAAAGTGGTTGTAATTTGAGCTGAATTTCTGCTAGTTCTTTTTCCGGTTCCGAACCGGCGACAATACCGGCACCAGCATAGAGTATAGCCCGATCGCCATTGATTAATGCCGATCGAATCCCCACCGCAAATTCCCCATTACCACGGGCATCTATCCAGCCAATGGGTGCTGCGTACAAAGAGCGATCGCAACTTTCGCAGCGACGAATTTGCTCTAAGGCGATATCTCTCGGCACGCCCGCCACCGCTGGGGTTGGATGCAGTTGGGCTAAAATCTTTAACAAATGAATATCAGTCGGAATTTGAGCTGTGATTGGTGTCCACAAATGCTGAATGTTTGATAGTTGTAGCAGTCTCGGAAGTGGGGAAAAATTCGGAGTTATACCGAGTTTAGACAGGCGCTCAACTATAAAATCAATCACAACTTGATGTTCTCGAATATCTTTTTCACTCTGCAATAAACCTTTCGCTAAATTGGCATCTTCTGCTTCCGTTTTGCCCCTCGGTGCTGAACCAGCTAAAGCATCTGTGGATAATTGATTATTGTGAATGCTAATTAAGCGTTCGGGACTAGCCCCAATAAAATTTTGACCTTTGCCATTACTGGTTGAAAATACATAGCAACCTGGATAACTGAGGCGCAAGTTGTTCAATGAATCGATGACACTAAAGCTGGTTTTAGAAATTACATTTATGGCTTGGGATAAAACAATCTTACTAAAATATTTAGACTCGATCAATTCTAAGGCAGACTTGACAGATGTTTTAAATTGAGTGGCATCATTTACAGGTAATTGTTTGAAAGATATCGAAGCATTGGTATGATTAGTTAATTTAGGGTATTTTCGAGATGCAATTTTATCAAAAGTTTGCCAAATATTTTCAGCGATATTTTTAACGTTTATATCTTTTTCTACAAGGGCATTCGCCACGAGAATGCAACTATCTTGCTGTCGAGAAATCTGCCATTTTGGTAAAAATATGGTAGCGGGCGGAAAGTAAGAATTAGACACAATATTATCATCGAAAAAAGCAAAGCTACAGAAAAAATGAGGCCCGCTAAATGGCAAGCGTTCCGCACCAATTGTAATTGTACTGGCAAGTGTTGAACGAATAAAGTTTTGCGCTAAGGTAAATCTATCGCTTCCGGCTACGGTGAGATGGATTGCCGAATCTAGGGCCGCAATTGCAAAACTTTTGTCTGGAATAGGGTCGGTTTTTTCAAAGTAGAAATGCCGCTGACAAGGTTCGGAAATCTCTTGCACTACAGCTAATGGATCGAGGGGGTAAATCTCATGAGAAATACTAACTATTTTTGTTTGATATTTGTCAGTTAAAGACTGCTGGCAATCTAACAGCAACTGATGCAGTTGATTGCGGTCTTGCAAGAGATTAGCACGGTGCGGTATTACTGTCATGAAATCGAGAATAGCAGATTTGTCAGCAAGAGTGCGAGTTTGTCTCGCTAGAACCCCTATTTCGATCTAAGCACGGGGTGGCGATCGCCAAACATGACTTTTCGCGTTTTCCTCTACAACTGGGCTCTGTTGGGGAAATTAACAGATGAGAGGTCGTTAGCGCAGCCCGCCCCTACGGGGGCTACGCCAAGGTCGAGGATCGCACGAAACATTTAGACACAAAACTTTATAGATCGATCACTTAACTTCGGCAAAAGTCGATCACCCCACAGCGGTTTAAAGACGGGCTACTTGCGCTGTTTGAGTACCGCCACAGCCTGTGTTTGGATGTCCGCCACGCACTCAACCTGATAAAGAGTAGACTTTCTTCACCAATAAAATTGTAAAATTACTAGACTGCTATTAATTGAATCAGTTTTGTATAATGACAACAAAGTTAATTGAACGTCCAAATAGTAAATTGTGGCTAGCGGCAATCAAGCCACCCATGTACAGCGTTGCCGTAATTCCTATTTCCGTAGGAACTGCCATTGCCTTTGCCGAAACTCAAACGATTAATTCGTCAATCTTTGCGACTTTTTTAATATCAGCAATTTTAATTATAGCATGGCTGAATCTCACTAATGATGTATTTGACTCGGAAACCGGGATAGATAAAAACAAAGCACATTCCTTGGTTAATTTAACCGGAAATAAAGCTTTAATTTTCTGGTTGGCTAATCTATTTTTAGCTCTCGGAGTTTCGGGGATATGCGCTATTTCCTGGTGGCAAAAAGACCCAACAGTGATTTTGCTGGTAGTTTTGTCCTGTGCCCTTGGCTACACTTATCAGGGGCCACCTTTTCGTTTGGGCTATCAGGGTTTAGGGGAGTTTATCTGCTTTTTCACCTTCGGGCCCCTAGCACTCGCTGCTGCTTATTACAGCCAGACTCAAACTTGGTCTGCTACCAATTTTGCGGCTTCGGCAATCGTGGGAATTACTACGAGTATTATCTTATTTTGTTCGCACTTTCATCAAATTGCCGATGATGTGGCCGCAGGGAAAAAGTCGCCGATTGTGCGACTTGGTACAGAAAAAGGTGCTGAGTTATTGCAGTGGTTGTGCGGTAGCATTTATGCTTTGACTGTGCTGTTTGTGCTGTTGCGAATGTTCCCAATTTGGACGCTGTTGATTTTTGGCAGTGTGTTTTTTGCGATCGACCTTTGCCGCCATGTCACAGACTATCACGACCAACCAGCCAAAGTCAGCAACTGCAAGTTTATCGCAGTCAAGCTGCATTTTGTGAGTGGTTTGCTGCTGGCGTTGGGGTTTATTTTGTAGATTTGGCGATCGGGAATAATAGACATCTCCAAGAATTAATGTGGAACAGGCATCTTGCCTGTTCGAGGTGAAGTTTTAGCCCATGCAACAGAACGCGATGAAATTTATAGTAAGCTTTCATTAAGGAATGGAAAATCAGTGGCAATAGAATACACTGGCTCTGTCCCCGATAATATAGTATAGCAGTCGCCAAGGCGCTTTAGTCATTGAACCCTTCGACGTAGTTTATCCTGAGCCCTTCGACTACGCTCAGGATAAACGCAGTCGTTGGGCTCAGGGAACGATCACATAAATGCCTTAACCGCCTTGGCGGTTGCTATAATGATACTGTAATGCAAATGGCAGTTTAGTCGTGTCGATGAACAAAATTAAAAATTATCAATTTCACTATGACTTAACTGGTAATAAAAATTACCCACTAATTTTATTACTCCACGGATTCACCTGCGATAATCAAGACTTTAGTCCCATCATTTCCTTACTATCTCAAAATTATTGCTGTCTAGCCGTTGACCTTCCCGGTCACGGAAAAACCAGAGTCAGTGGCGATGAAAGTTGCTATAATATGTCCAATACAGCCCAAGCATTAATTCACTTATTAGATGATTTACAAATAGACAAATGTTTGTTACTAGGCTATTCAATGGGCGGGCGATTGGCACTCTACATGACATTGCATTTTCCTGATAGATTCGAGAAGGTAGTGCTGGAGTCAGCTTCGCCGGGATTGAAGACAGAAAAAGATCGATCGCACCGCATCCAAGCCGATTTACACATAGCACAAAAGCTGGAAAATAGCAACCTGAAAGAATTTTTATTAAGTTGGTGCGATCGACCTTTATTCAAATCCTTAAAAAAATCTCCCAACTTCGATCGACTCATAGAAGCCCGTTTAGCAAATAATGCGATCGAATTAGCGAAATCCCTCCGCAACATGGGAACCGGCAACCAGCCCTCTCTCTGGACACAACTAGCACAAAATCAAATCCCTCTCCTCTTGCTAGTGGGAGAATATGATGATAAATTTAAAAATATAAATACCGAAATTGCAAATTTGTGTCCCGCAGCTAGTCTTAAGATTGTACCAAAAGCCGGTCACAACATCCACTTTGAAAATATTGATAAATTTGTCGCAGTTGTGAGACAATTTTATGATTAATAGGACTTACACATTGGGGTTCAGAAACCGGGTTTTTACGAAAATATTCGTTGCCACCCGCAGATTCGGTAAAAAACCCGGTTTCTAGGCGTCGCATCGAGGACTGGATTAATTAAAAAATAAATGCTGTATCAATTCGAGTTTCGTACCTATCAACGAAAATTCAAGCGTCCATTACGAACAAGTCACGGAGTTTGGGATATTCGATCAGGTATTATCCTCAGACTTACTGACGAAAATGGTCAAATTGGTTGGGGAGAAATTGCTCCATTGAGTTGGTTTGGTTCCGAAACTTTTGAGCAAGCTTTAGACTTTTGTACCTCGTTGCAAACTCATATTTCAGAAGCAACTATTTTCGCTATTTCCGCTGAGTTGCCCGCCTGTCAATTTGGCTTCGAGTCAGCACTATCAAACGAGACAAATTCACCCCCCCCAGCCCCCCCTTGCCAAGGGGGGGAGCAAATTGGAAGTTTAATTTACCCTTGCGAAGGTGAGAAAAAACTGAGTCAGTACAGTGGTTTATTGCCAGCAGGAGAAGTGGCTTTGTCTGTTTTACAAATGCTTTGGAAACAGGGATTTCGGACGTTTAAATGGAAAATTGGGGTTGCTGCAATTGAGGAAGAATTAAAGGTTTTTCAGCAATTAGTCAAAGCAATGCACGATTTGGCCGATCGCAAACCAGCACTTTTACGATTAGATGCCAACGGCGGACTCAATTACTCCCAAGCAGAAATATGGCTGCAAGCTTGTGATAATGTATTAGAAATTCCCGACTTTTCCGTAAGTGTTGAATTTTTAGAACAGCCGTTACCTATAACACAATTTGATGAAATGCTAGCATTGAGTGCTGTGTACAAAACTGCGATCGCGCTAGATGAGTCAGTCGCCAATCTCGATCGCATCCAAGAATGCTACAATCAAGGCTGGCGGGGAATTTTCGTCGTCAAACCTGTGATTGCTGGTTCCCCATCCCAACTACGGAAATTTTGTCAAACCCACAATATAGACGCTGTTTTCTCATCAGTATTTGAAACCGAAATAGGTAGACAAGCAGCATTAAATTTAGCAACAGAATTATCTCTCAATTCTAGAGCATTAGGCTTCGGTACCGATGACTGGTTCGATGATAATCAAGAAACCTGGTTAAAGCATCTATGGCAACAAATGTAACAACAAATATTTTGGATATTGCATCCAGATTACCCGATAATTGGCTGATTGGTGGTGATAGTCGCGAGATTGTTGAAATATGCGATCGCACATTTCAAAAATTAACCAAAAATAAACCACAGCAAACACCACAAATAATCTTCCTAGCAGAACCAGAACCCATACAATTCATTGCCAGTTTCATCGCAGGTTGTGCCACCAAATCCCAAATTTTCCTCTGCAATCCCAACTGGGTAAAATCCGAATGGCAACAAGTTTTCGATTTAGTCAAACCAGACATCATTCTTGGCAACAACACACTCCAAAATCTCACCGAAATAGGATTCATCGCATCTCCACTCCACAGACACAAAAACAATCCCCAATCCCCAATTACCAATTACCAATTACCATCAATAATGATTCCCACAGGAGGTTCGTCTGGAAAAATTCGTTTTGCGATGCACACTTGGGAAACACTCACCGCATCAGTCCAAGGTTTTCAACAATATTTTGAAATTGAAAAAATTAACTCATTCTGCACTTTGCCATTATATCATGTCAGCGGTTTAATGCAATTCATGCGTTCCTTTACTACCGGAGGAAAACTGGCAATTCAGTCATTTAAAGAATTAGAAACTGGCAAAAAATTCGACATCGAACCAGAAAGTTTTTTCATTTCCCTAGTTCCAACTCAACTCCAACGCCTGCTGCAAAACCCAGATACAGCTAATTGGCTATCCCGATTTCATACCGTACTTTTGGGTGGTGCTCCCGCTTGGCCAGAACTTTTAGAAATAGCTAGAAAATATCAGATAAAATTAGCTCTAACTTATGGCATGACAGAAACTGCCTCCCAAATTGCGACACTGAAACCAGCAGATTTTCTCGCTGGGAATAACAGTTCCGGTCAAATTTTACCCCACGCTACAGTAACAATTCGGGGTTCAAAAGGCGAGATATTGTGTTACAATCAAGTTGGAAATATTGCTGTAAGTGCTAAATCTTTAGCATGGGGTTATTATCCAGACAAATTGGGCGATCGCAAATATCTGCAATTAGACGATTTAGGATTTTTCGATCAAAATAATTACTTAAACATTATTGGACGCAACAGCGACAAAATTATCACCGGTGGCGAAAACGTATTTCCTACCGAAGTCGAAGCTGCCATTAAATCTACTAATTTAGTTACCGATGTTGCTGTCATTGGTTTGCTAGATAAACATTGGGGTCAAGTAGTAACAGCGATTTATGTTCCCGCTAATTCTGAAGTTACTGTCAAAACTCTACAAGTGGCAATAGAAGATAAGTTGAGCAAGTTTAAACAACCAAAAAATTGGGTTTTGGTAGAAAACTTCCCCCGCAACTCTCAAGGAAAAATCAATCGAGAACAATTACAACAAATTGCTCTAAAATATTAATAATTTCTAGCTACTGACAACACATATTGATATTATTTCCGACTCCTGACAACAGTTAACAGTCAACAGTCAACAGTCAACAGTCAATAGTCAACAGTCAAGTGACTAATTACTCCACACCTAACAGCCTTCTCACTCTTTCTGCTTCTTGTCTTTGAGCATCCACAAACTTCAACATTCGGTAAAGCACCTCTATTTGTGGCAACTTAATACCTGCTTGCTCCGCCGCTCGTATCGGGTTGCCAAAAATCGCCTCAACTTCTAGTGGCCGCGATTCATCATAATCGATTTTCATACTGGTGCGATAAGGTTTCATTTTGTGAGTATAGTCAAGCATATGTGGAATGAAATCATCGGGAATAATGCGATCGCAAGTTTTAGCACCCGCCACCACTTCTCCCATGATTTGCTCCACTAAAATCAGAGTATCGGGATTAGCCATCAGTTCGTCTGTTCTTGCATTTAGCACTACAGACAACCCGTTATAGGGGATATTCCAAATAAGTTTTTTCCACCTAGACAAGAGTAAATCTTCGCTCATTTTAATCGGAATGTGAGCGCGTTTAAAATCATTAGCAATTTGGTGCAATCTGTTGGTAATACCTATGGGTTGATAATCTTTTCTATATTCTCCCAAGGTTATAGTACCGTAATCTAGATGGCAGATATGACCGGGCGAAACTTTATAGGAACACAGAAAACATAGCCCGCCAATCACTCGTTCTGCACCAACAATTTTAGCGACTTCCGGTTCGACATTCAGTCCGTTTTGCAAGACCAAAACTACGCCATTATCCTTTAATAAAGGAGGCAATAGTTTTGGCAGTAAGTGATTTTGAGTTGTTTTCAGCGCGACAATTACCACATCGCATTGAGGCATTTTGTGCGAGTCATGGTAGGCGCGGACTTGCGGGAGGGTGAAATCGCCTTGGGGAGACTCGACAATCAAGCCATGTTTTTTGACGTGTTCGTAATCGCTTCGCAACAAAAAATTGACTTCTAAACCAGCTTTTTGTAGTTTAGCGCCGTAGAATCCACCTAAAGCTCCCGTGCCAACGATGGCATAATTACGATTGTGATTTGACATGATGTTGATGAATAAATAATTAGGAATAAGGATGCAATCTAAAATTTAAAATTGTTTTAGCCACTGCATCAATTCTTCAGATAGCTGTTTTCTGGTTCGGTTGACTGCATCGATGCAGACGTGCTTAGTAAGAGCTTTAGACGCAGATTTCTCTGCAACTGATTCGGAAAAAATTTGGTAGGTAATTTCAAATTCATCGCCGGCAACCTGTTTGGGTGTCAATTGAATAGTTAGTCGATCGCCTGGAAACATCGGACGGTAAAAATCTACACTAGCATGAACAATCGGAATAGCGCGATCGGGATTGCTAAAAAACACTTTGAGATTGATTCCTGATGCCACTAGAGATGCCTCGTAAGCTTCGTGACACATCGCTAAGACGTTGGCAAAGTAGACAACTCCAGCGGCATCGGTATCTTGGAAACGGACTGTACGAGTGTAAATAAAAGGCATTTAAAGTGGTTTTGAATTTTGAATCCTGAGTTTTGAGTTAAAATTTTTGTATTTATTTAATTCAAAACTCATAAGTTATGCTCCTTTTTTGATCAAAGTTTTTAACCTTTGTTCTTAATCAACATCACATCTATAATCTTGAGGGCAATCTCTTCGGAAAGTCCCAAGGCACTGTAAAGATCGTTCAAAAGCTGCTCTTCTTCTTCGGAAACCTCACCATCTGCTAAAGCGATATCCGTTGTCACAGCAAAAACAGTTTCTTTGAGCTCGTCAGGAAGTGCTGCCAAAGCTGCATCAAATAATGCCTGAACTCCTTGTCGTTGCAGAAGCATCAGTAGTCGATCGAGCATTTTTTTCATCACATCATTCGGATAGCTTCTAAACAGTTGCATCCGAGATAAAGCCATGTTGAGCGCTTGACTTTCGCTCTCATTAATGTAACCATCGGCTGCTACGGCAATTAGGGCGATCGCGGCAAATGCTTCGGCTGGCCCCACAGTTACCTCACCTTGTTGGCGAGTCTGTGATATCTTATCAAATAAACCCATTATAATTTCCTCATTCTTTAGTGTGTTAATCCTTCGACCCTCCTTGGCTTTGCTCAGGAGGTTTTTCGGGGAGTTTAAGTAATTATATCAAACTACTTTTCAGAAAGGGCTAATTCTGCTTTCAAAAAATCCACAAACTGTCGTGCTGTTCGACCCGATCGCCCATTACGACGTGTAGCCCACTCTTTTGCCCGATATTCCAAATCTTCAGTTGCGAGTTTGATCCCAGCCAGCAGTGCCAAATGTCGGACAATAGTTAAATATGTGTCTTGATCCGCCGGTTCAAAAGTTAAAGTCAAGCCAAAGCGATCGCTAAATGAAAGTTTTTCCTGTACCGTATCCCAAGCGTGAACTTCATCACCATCGCGGGGGCGAGGCCTGTCGTCAAAAAACTCTCGAATTAAATGCCGCCTATTAGATGTCGCGTAAACTACTACATTTTGAGACCGGGCGGTGACATTTCCTTCTAAAACCACTTTCAAGGATTTAAAAGCATCATCATCTTCCTCAAAGGAAAGGTCATCCACAAAAATGATAAACTTTTGAGGAACTCCCCGCAACTGTTCCACAATTAGTGGTAAATCTTGCAAATCCGATTTGGATACTTCAATCAAGCGCAAATTGCGAGTCCCATATTCATTTAATAGCGACTTCACCAAAGAAGACTTGCCAGAACCACGACTCCCATACAGCAAAACGTGCAAAGCCGGATAACCAGCCAGCAAAAACTCCGTATTTTTGACCAAAGCATCTCGTTGCCAATCGCAGCAGACTAATTCTTGCAGATTTATGCGATCGGGATGCGAAATACTCGTCAACTGCCGATTTCGCCACTGAAATGCGCGATATTCAGCAAACACACCAGTCCCAAATTTGTGGTAATATTCTGCCAAAGATTCCGCAGCACTAGACCAATTTTCCAGTTTTCCATGCAATGGTAAATCGCCGTTTTCTTTGACAGTTTCTGAATGCCAAATCGGAGGTACTGCCTCAAGTTGACCAGCTACCCGCACCCATTTGCTCAACTGTTCATCGCCACATTGATAAAGATTATACAACACTTGTAAATCGTGCCGTGCTGCCTCCACTAAAGTCGGGGATAAACCAGCAAAATCTGTGTTCTGAGCTTTGCGAGAAAATGGATTTTCGTCTTTCAAAATTTGAGAAATCAGGAAATCTTTCCAACTCAGATTTTGAGCAGCCTGAATTTTAAACCAGTTTCCGTAAGCTGTCAGACAGTCTAAACCGCTGACATCGCTGTGATGCAGGGCGTGTAGCAAGTCGAGAAAGGCTTGACCTGCGGGGCTTTTGAACACCGATTGGTATAGCAGCAGGGATGCTGTTTGGCGTTGGAGGTAGCGGATTTGGGCGATCGCGCCAGAAGTTAGGGCTGACATAATTTCAATTGTTTAGCAGTTAAAGGTTCTAGCGGTTTAATAAATTTTCTAACAATTTGGGACATTAGTTGCAGTCTGCACTGTATAAATTGAGGTGAACTTGTGAAATCTGACAGGATAAAAAATGAATTTAGGTATAGCAGCAGCTTTGGGCTACGGCATCTTAACGCTGATTGGTGGCATCATGGGCTATCTCAAGGCTAAAAGCCAAGCCTCGTTAATTTCTGGCCTTGTTAGCGGTTCGCTGCTTATTTTAGCTGGCACCGCAGAACTTATGGGACAGAGTTGGGGTTTGATATTAGCAGCAGTCATCTCCGCTGCTTTAGCCATTGTCTTTATTGTGCGCCTCGTAAAAACTCGCAAGTTTATGCCAGCCGGAATGCTGATTTTAGCTAGCTTAGTGTCTTTCGGCGCGATCGCCTACGAAATCAGCGGTCAATATCAATAGTCTTCAAAATGGGTAATTGGGAATTGGTAATGGGTAATGGGTAATTGGTAATTGGTAATGGGTAATTGGTAATGGGTAATTGGTAATGGGTAATGAGTTATTGGTAATTGGTAATGCCCAATGCCCAATGCCCAATGCCCAATGCCCAATGCCCAATGCCCAATGCCCAATGCCCAATTCCCAATGCCCAATTCCCAATTCCCAATTCCCAATTCCCAATTCCCAATAACTACTAACCAATTCCCAATAACTACTAACCAATAACTGATTCAATATACTGCTGAATTTCCCTAAGTTGTTGCAACTGCAATTCCATCCAATCTTTTTCCGCCGATCGCTGTTCCAGTGTCTCTTTCTGATATCGCACCTGCTTCTCTAAAAATTTATTGTAAAACATCATCGTTTTTTCAATTGTCTGAATTGCCAAACTGATCCTTTCTTCAAATATCAAAACAATCAAATTATCCATAATTGATGAAATCACTTTACAAGACTCTTTAAAATCGGCTAAACTGATTCCCATCTTGCTTTTGTGAACCAGAGTTTCTACAGGATCTTTCAGTGTTTGTTTCAAAGTCTTCATCGAAGAATTTGGTAAATACTTCATAGGTTCCGTAAACTTCGAGACAATTTCTCCGCCTATTGATTGTACTTGCTCTCTAAATCTCGATTGACTTTTGAGATCGAAGCATTCAATACAAAATTCAATTTTTTCTATATCAATAGACTGTAATTCTTTAAAAATTAAATGGAGTTCATTTTCCACAATCACAACTACCCGGTCTGCGTAGCAATTAACTTCATTTCTCAACTCTTTATGCAAATTATTTTTTTCAAAATAACCGATAGTATCTCTTTGAAAAATTTGCTGATTTTCATCCCACAAGAACCACTGGTTTTGTAACTTGGTAGACTGATCTTTCCACAATTTGCGAACTTTAACAACAGCCTCATATTGGCCTTGTTTTCCTAAATTACGAATTCTCACATCGCATCCGCTTAGTCTGCCAATTTGCTCCCAAACATCAACAGCAGATGATTGAGCAATTCTCGGCTTACTATTCCAGACATCCTCAGCATGAGACACATCTTTGAAACATACCTTAAGTAACTCCTTGAGTCTGAGGGCTGATTCTTTAATTTCCTGAATACAAGGCTGCATATCTACGCTAAGGTGAGTAGCTGACTGTTTAATCTCTAGGGATTTATATTCATCTGCCAGCAATTTTTCATTACACTGGGCAATAGCCTGGAATAGGACTAGATACTCATTCATTTCCGAAATTCCTCTCTTTCCCTAAATAACATACAATACAGAACATCTGCCTTTTTGAATACAAACTGAGTCCAAACATGAATTATTTATTCACCCCTGCAACTCAGGATCTACTCAATACTGGCAATCTTGTACAGCCTGCTACCAAAACAGGAAAATTGCTCCCAGCAGCTAGAGATCCAGTGACAGGGCAGTTTGTGGAGATCGCAAAAATATTCTATCAATCAACGAGTGAATCTCCAGAAACTCGCGGAGTTTTAGGATTGCTGGCGCAGTTGGTGGGAGGTAGCCCCCTACAGCCGCTGATAGCCCCTGTGCATCTGACAATGACACCGTTGCAGATTGCTCAAACTCATGTGGGATTTCAAAAAATATACAGAATGCTTAACTCCCTAAAAATTAATTTGGCAGTGATGCAAGCTACTGCTGCTGTGATTGGTGTTGGCGCTGTATCGGCAAAGGTTTTGTCGGCAGTAAATCTTGAACAAATATTAAAATTCAAAGAAGAGGCAAAGCAGCAAAGGCTAAAAATTAAAGATGGCTTTATCGATCTCAGACACATCCTCAAAGACAGGGGAGTAGAGGTGATTCAGCAGATTTATAAGGTTGCTCATGACTCAAACTTTGAGCTGCACCGCCAGCAATTGGTTAACGGTTATGATATTTTTTCTCAAGGTGTTAAACGCTGTCAGTCAGCCCTGACACTCCCAGAGGTAAAACTGCGGAATTCGGAAATTAACATCGCGCGTGAGCAGTTGTTTGAGGCTTTAAAAGTTTATGACAATTCTAGTTTGTTGGAGGGATTGTGTTCTGCGGCACAAATCAGGAAAATGGAATGCGTTTGGGCGATCGAACAGGCGATCGCCTTGACGTTTCAGTTGCAGCGGGCTTATGATATGGTTAGCGATCGCCTCCAGGGACTCCAGTCAAAAATCCGTCAAGATTGTCTAACTGTTGTTAAACAATGCCAATCGGAACCAGAACTAGATTTTTTATTTCCCGAACTTACTAAAATTCTGGGTCACGATTTAAGTGCGATAGAATTTTGGCATCAGGAGGTTGATTGGATCCAAACTTTGTCTGCCAAAGATCAGCACCAGTTAGCTAGTTTAGATCAACTAGGTGCCGATAATTTAAAAAGCAGTATGCAGACTATATTCGCACCAGTAGCTGCGGAACCTTCGCTATATGAAAATTTAAAGCAAAAGTCTCACTTTCACTCCTTGCGCGACCAGCTAGCCTTCGCTTTGGATCCAGAACTCCGTCCCGAATATGAGTGGTATATTAGCCAACAGGCGATCGGCACAGGCTATCAAGCTTTAGCTCCCTCAAATTGGCAAGAGATATCAGATTTAACTGTTGCTAACCTCTACTACTATTTTAAAATCCGAGAAGATTCAAATGAAAGTTGACTGTTGACTGTTGACTGTTAACTGTTGACCGTTAATTAACGTCTTCCTTTTTCCTTCTTCGGTTCCTGCCCTTCGACGTAGTTTATCCTGAGCGTAGTCGAAGGGCTCAGGAACCGCGATCGGTGCGCTGAGCGTAGTCGAAGCGTCGAACGGCTTTCTTCCTTCTTCCTTCTTCCTTCTTCCTTCTTCCTTCTTCCTTCTAACTACTTCAAATTACCTCAGCCACAACTTAATAGTATTATCTTTAGATCCACTAGCAATAGTTTTACCATCTGGACTAAAAGTCACCACATAAACCTCATCAGAATGTCCCGTCAAAGTATTTAGCAATTCACCAGTAACCAAATCCCAAATTTTAATAGTTTTATCCTTACTTCCGCTAGCAATAAATTTCCCATCAGGACTGATAGCAACCGATACGATATCATCAGAATGTCCTTTGAGAGAGCGAATTAACTCCCCTGTTTCGAGATTCCAAATTTTAATACTTTCGTCATAAGCACCGCTAACTATGGTCTTTCCGTCCGGGCTAATAGCCACTGACCTCACCACGTCAGCATGACCATCAAGAGTCTTGATCAACCTCCCGGTTGCCACGTCAACAATTGTAATTTTCTTATCTTTAGAAGCGCTAACCAAAGTTTTGCCATCAGGACTAAAAGCCACAGAATAAACAAAATCTGTATGGTCAGGCAAATTGTAAATTAAATTACCATTAGTAGCATTCCAAATCTTAGTTGTCTTGTCTCCACTACCACTAGCAATTAGTTGTCCATCGCGACTAATAGCGACAGACCAAACAGAAGCAGCATGGTCTAGGTTACGAATCAATTGCCCTGTTTGTAAATCCCACAGCGCCACTCTCCAAAAACCCGTACCAGTAACTAGCCGCCTGCCATCTGAGTCAAAAGCAACTGACCAAACAGTGGATGAATCTCCCGAAAAAGTTCGGATTGACTTACCTGTAGCTAAGTCCCAAAGTTGGATAGTTTTGTCCTTAGAACCGCTGGCTAATATCAAGCCATCAGGACTAAAAGCAACAGCTCCAACGGCATCTAAATGCTGAGCAAAGTTTTTGACTTTAGCATTTTTCCAGCGCAACCCTGATTGGCATTCTTCCTGTAATTTCTGAGCGGAGGCATAGCTGGTGGAAGTGTTGGCAATTTTGGGGATTTCGCCGATGCAGCCGTCATAATTGCTTGCTTGATAAAGAGTGTTAATTTGATTGAATTGTTGCAATTCTGCTTGAACTTGCTGCTGTCGTTCTTGCCATTTGAGATATCCATAAATTCCGCCGATCGCAGCTAAGATAGCAGCAATGGCAGCTCCGGCGAGAAAAGGATTGAATTTGCGAGTTTCTTTCGGGGGAATTACTGCTATCTTCTTGAGCGGCAAGTCAGTGTGTCCGTTCAAATTAAGCTGTGGGTTTGTCGCTAGAGTGGGCTGCAAGTTGAGCGAAGAAATAGTTTCGGCTGGTGGCGAGCTTGACTTGCGATGTCCGTCTAAAACTGTGGAAATTGCCTTATACAATTTCGAGAATAAAGATTTAGGAACGACTAATTCTTCTATTTGTCCCGCATCTTCATCAGTAAGTCCTAAGACTTGTTGCAACCTTTTTAACTCTTCGCGAGTTGCCACAGAAAACGGATATTCTTGCTGCATTGATTCTTGCAGTGCTTGTTCGTAACGCTCTCCTTTTTGCCTGTATTTGCGATAAGGGTTTAATACTTCGTCTTCGATTGCTTCTGCTTCTTCTGGTAGCAATTCCAAACTGACGGACAGTTCTTCTAATATTCTCCGACCGACAACTGTAATGTCACCGCGACTGCTAGTGCGCCGATCGACTTCTTCGCGATATATTGTAAGTTTAGGAATTCGTGCTCGTGTGCGATCGCCTATTTTTCTCAAATCGGCTAAAGCTTCCGCCGCCGACTGATATCGTTCGCGAAAATCGTAGCGCACCATATTGTCTAAAACATCGGCTACCCCTTGGGAACACGCTGTTAAATGTCGCCAAATAATTTCGCCTCTATTGGAATTTTTCAAATCTCGCAATTTCGGCAAATCGTAAGCTGGCAAACCTGTGATTGCTTGGATGCCAATCATTCCCAAAGCGTAGATATCGCTATTGAGTTGGGGGTTATATTGAAATTGTTCGATCGGCATATATTCCAGCGTCCCGATTCGCACAGTCACCGGCGCTTGTCTTTGGGCTATATGGATTTCCTTCACCGACCCAAAATCGATCAAAACTAATTTATTATCTGAATAACGCCGGATTAAATTTCCCGGTTTTATATCTCGATGAATTACTCCCTGTCCGTGTACAAATACTAAAATTTCTAAGAGTTCCTTCAACAAAGGAATTATTCTTTCTTCCGGTACAGGTTTTCCGGGAACAATCTCTGTTGATAGAGAATGACCAGCAACAAAAGATTCTACTAAGAAAAATTCTTCATTTTCTTCAAAATAAGCGAATAACTGAGGGATTTGGTCATGTAAACCGAGCCTTTCTAGAACTTCTGCTTCTTTTTGGAAAAGACGGCGCGTAGCATTAATTAATTTCGGTTCACTGCTACCTGGACGCAAGTGCTTGACAAAACACTGAGGTTCACCGGGACGACGAGTATCTTTGGCTAGATAGGTTAGTCCAAATTCTCCTGTTTCTATGACTTCAATGATTTGATAGCGTCCATCTAAAAGTTGGCTCACCATAATAATAAGTTAGTTGCTCCTGGGCATTGGGCATTGGGCATTGGGCATTGGGCATTGGGCATTGGGCATTAGGCATTGGCCAAACAGGGAATTTGCCAAACAGGGAATAGTTTTTTCTTTTCTTATTCCTTGTTCATTATTCCTGACCTCCGCTACATCCGCCCTTACGAATCCGTTGCCGAACTTTCTGACCTCCGCTACATCCGTTACAAAATCCGTTGCCGAACTGCCTTCTTCCTTCTCCCATACTTTATTTTTTCAACATCTGTAGAGCTTGATATCCCAAAAAGAAGAAGCCCAAAGCGCCTAATATTGCGATGCTGTTTGCCAAGATATCGACTGTAATAAATTCGCCCATTGCACTATCCTCTAACCACTGATATTTATCGTTGGCTTTTCTGTCGTTGACCGGGTGAGGGGTTATACCCTTTAAGGCAGGTGCAACGAAAGATGCTCACAAATTATAGCTCCTTCGACGCTCAAAATAACTTTCTGCCGATCGCCTAGCTTTTTGCCGTAATGTTTTTTAATATTCAAGCAGACAAACTACGCCACCTCAATTTTGAGGTCACTTCACTTTGATATTGTTAACCCTGCTAATTTTTTCCCTAATCGTCAGTACAGCCTACACTAAGAATTTGCGCCGATCGGTCAAAAACGCACCTCGAACGGGCAAAAGTCCGGCTCAGCAGTCACCCAAAGTTCAGTTCCCTAAAGTCTCAGTCATCGTGCCAGCATACAATGAGGCGGAGAATATTCGGGATTGCGCGATCGCCATTTTGCAGAGTACACCGCTGTCTGTGGACAACCTAGAAGTTTTGATTGTAGACGATCGCTCGACAGACGACACACTGGCGATCGCCCAAACTCTCCAACAACAGCTCAATGACCCGCGCCTCAAAATATTAGCAGGTCAAGTGCGACCAGCCAACCAATATTGGGCGGGCAAAAACTGGGCCTGCGCGGAAGCTGTACAGATAGCAACCGGAGACTTCTTATTATTTATCGATGCCGATGTGCGGCTCAAACCAGAGGCGATCGAAACCGCCATCGAAACAGTCCAAACCGAAAAAATCGACCTACTCACCTGTATGCCAGCCCTAGTTTGTGAGTGTTTTGCCGAGTGGTTAGTACAGCCCTTAATGTTCAATCACCTAGCAGTTTGCTTCGACTTTACCGCCGTCAACGATCCGACAACCGAAAGTGCTTTTGCTGCGGGGCCGTTCATGCTATTTAGGCGATCGGCTTATGACAAAATCGGCGGTCACGAGGCAGTAGCCAGCGAAATTGTCGAAGATGTGGAATTATCTAGACGCATCAAACGTGCGGGTTTAAAGCTAGGACTTTATGCCGGCTCAAATTTAGCATTTGTGCGGATGTATCGGTCTTGGAGCGCCTTGTGGGAAGGCTGGACAAAGAATTTGTATCTGGGTGCTAACCGCAGTTGGGGCATGATGATTTATATGGCGGCGATTATGTTATTTCTCTATCCTGTGCCGTGGTTGGCATTAGCTATTTTGCTGGCTAACGGCGAAGTTGCCAACATAATTACCAATTACCAATTATCAATTACCAATTACCAATTACCAGTTACTTTGTTAACTATCTGTTTAGCAGGAAGAGTAATTTGGCAACAGTATACTTTGCGAGATTTGGGTGCCCAGATTTCCGACTGTCCGACCAAATACTGGTGGTTGGGAGGTTTGGGAGGAACATTAATTGCGGCAATTGCGATCGGTTCTGCGATTAAAACCGAAACAGGTTGGGGATGGACTTGGCGCGGTAGAGCATTGCAAATTAAGAGTTAATTATGGAGCCGCAGAAACCGGGTTTTTTACGACAATACTTCCTTATAACCCGCAGACTCGGTAAAAACCCGGTTTCTTTAGTCAGAGTGCGTCCAAAACTGATTAAGCTTCTGCATAAACAAAAGCAGGTACACGCTTATAAGCAGGCGTGCCCGATCGCATTTCAACGCGCGGATTAAAAATCACATTAACTTCAGGATAAAACATCAAAGCAGCACCCACACGCACCGCCCCATAAATCACCTCAACATTTGCCATTTTCCCCACATTTCCCTGCACCGTCACCCGCTGATGTTCCCGCAAACCAGCACTTTCAGCATCCGCACGATTCATCAAAATACAATTACGGTGCGGCATTCCCCGATACTTATCATCAATCTTGTAAACCACAGTATTGTGCTGAGAATAACTCCGTCCCGTCATCAATGCCACAACTATACCACGCACTGATTCTGATACTCCAAATTCTTGCGCTTCCGGTAATTTCAGCACTGGTAAAGGCGCGACAAACATCTTGGCTTTGCCGGAATCAGTCGGGAATTTGGGTTCCGTAAAAATGCGACCGCCGATAGTAAATTCCTCTTTGGTTTCATCAATAGTCCCAATTTTTTCATACCCTGGAATAGTTTGAGCAATCAATTTCCGAACATATTTTGTGTCCTGAAGGTTACGCCAATTTACCGGATAAGTACCGTGAATTCGGCTCGCTAATTCTGTTAAGAATTTCACTTCAGGAATTAAGTCAGAATCTGTGAGATGAGTTTCCCCCTCATCATTTAAACGCACAAAATTGTTCCCAGATTCCACCGTGGTTTTATGAGGATTTTCAAAGCGATTCAGCACCGGAATCACGATTGTATTGTGCTTAGCCAATCCGCTAAAATGCCCTAAATTCGGTTTAGTGGCGAGGTAAATTATTGTTTCAATTTTACCTAAAGCGCGTTTGGCTTGAGTTGAATCTGGATTCGCCCCATACAAATTACCACCTAGACATATCAGAGTATCGACTTTGCCTGCATCTGCTGCTTCAATGAGCGATCGCGTTTCATAGCCCTTAACAGCACTCAGAGAACGTCCCAATAACTTTTCAATAGCTTGTTGAATTTCTTTTTTCAGGTTCACAGTCACGCCCATAGAGCCAAATCCTTGGACATTTGAGTGTCCTCTCACAGGCATTAATCCAGCACCTTCTTTGCCGACATTTCCTGTCATTAAGGCCGTATTGGCAATGCTGAAAACATTATCTACACCGTTCTCTTGTTGAGTAATTCCCATCGCCCAACCGAAGACAACTCGCTTTGAACTGCCGATAATTGTGGCGGCTGCTTCAATTTCGGCGCGGGAAACTCCGCAAGTTTCAGTAATAGTTTCCCAAGAAGTTTCGCGGGCGTGCTGTACTACCGCTTCCCAGCCTTCTGTGTGGGCTCGCAAGTATTTTTTGTCCAATAATTCTTGTTCGATTACAGACTTTTGAATGCCGACAAATAAAGCTGTGTCGCTGCCGGGAATTGGTTGCAAGTAGAGAGAGGAAATATCAGAACCGGGGATGAGCGACTTGATAGGAAAAGCCGGGGAACCAAACTTGACTAACCCGATTTCCATCATCGGGTTAATCACAATTATTTTACCGCCTTTTTCACGAATTTTAATCAACTCGTTCATCAAGCGGGGATGATTGTAGGCAGAATTGGAGCCCGCGAGTACGACGCAATCTGCTTGTTTCAAGTTTTCGAGACTGACTACCGAGGTGCGGGTAGCAAACATCTTGTTTAACCCGGTTGTTGAGGGAGCGTGGCAGAGATCCGAACAATCTGCTAAGTTGTTAGAACCGATCGCACGCATCATCAATTGCAACAGAAAAGCCGCCTCATTGGAAGAGCGACCCGAACTGTAAGAAGCCACTCGTTCCGGGGTTTTGCCGAAAGCATCAGCCGCAATTTCATAGACTTCTTGCCAAGAAATGCGATCGTAATGAGACTTTCCAGCCCGCAAAATCATCGGAAAACTCAACCTTCCCAGCCTGTCACATTCCATAGAAGTTAACTGCTGAAGTTGGGAAATACTTTGCTGTTTAAATACTTTAGTTGAGATAGCAGGCTTAATTTCCGAAGAGATAGCTTCAACACTTTTCATACACCGCTGAAGTTTTTCGCCCTCTTCATTAGTAAAGCCACCTTTCTGCCCGCCAGTGCCCCAAGAACATGACAAACACGCACTTTTGTGCAGCAAAGTTTTCCAAAGTTTCGGCCCTTCCGACGACAATGTATGTTCTGCCCAAAACTCAATTATCGGCAAACCGCCACCCATATCTGGCGTTTCCTGATTTTTCTCGCTGAAGGGCGGAATTGGTTGGACATTTTGTGAATTAGTGTTCATGTGATTTACCTGATATTTGAATTAATTACTGGAATTTTACCGTAAATTTACTGCCATAAAGATTAGCCAATAGATAGATTTATTAATGGTAATTGGTAATTGGGAATTGGGAATTGGGAATTGGTAATTGGTAATTGGGAATTGGTAATTGGTAATTGGGAATTGGTAATTTGGAATTGGTAATTGGTAATTGGGAATTAGGAATACAACCCCGACCATAGGTGTCAACTTAAGGTTTATTTCACAGTCCGGCAAGGGTTGAAACCCCTGCCTCAAAGCGCAAGTCCTCTCAAAGAGGACTGATGATTTCTTGAGTCCTCTTTGAGAGGACTGTCTTCTATTAGACAGGGGTTTCAACCCCACCAATGGGCACTGCCTTGGACTCATCAGGACTCAAATCTCATTGTTTCCCCTTATTTAACGCCTGCTTCTCAAACCCAACACAAAGCATCCTGTCGCCCTCGCTCACATTCGGGTCATTCTGCAAATAATCCCCCAACCAATCGCAAGTATTAGCAACTATCTTATTCAATTCCAAATTCTCCACAGGCCAAAGAACCACATTTCTATCCATAGCAAAAGCCAGAGTTTTACTATCAGAACTAAAAGTAACACTAAACATCCGATAGCTAGATTCCAAAGTCTTAGATAGCGTCGCCTTCCCACCAGCAAAATTCCACAACTTAACAGTATTTCCCGCACTAGCAGCCATTAACTTGCCGTCAGGACTGAAACTAACAGTTTCAACACTATCGTTATACTTGTGTTCTTCAACTAAAGCTGCTTTTTTCCCATCAAAGCTCCACAATTTAACAGTTTTGTCAGCAGAAGCAGTAGCAATTGTCTTGCCTTCAGGACTAAAAGTAACATCTTTAACACTCTTCTCATGGTCGAGAGTTGTCAGTAGCTTTGCCGACGAACCGTTAATTTGCCAAAGGTAGACTTTCTTTTTTTCAACAACTTTTGAATCATTTTTATTTGGTTCTGGTTTGTCGTTAGTCAACGCGGCAATGGTTTTACCATCGGGACTGAAACTAACCCTAACTACCTGATTTATATGGTCTACTTTTGTTAGCAAAGTTGCTCGACCATCCTGCCAACGCCAAAGGTACAATTTGTTATCATCGCTTCCTGTCGCAATTATTTTCCCGTCTGGACTAAAGCTCACGCTGTTAACAATGTCGCCGTGTTTGAGAGTATCTAATAGTTTCCCATCTAAACTCCATACTTTCACAGTTTTGTCATCACTAGCCGAAGCAATTGTGCGATTGTCCGGCGAAATGCTCACCCAATTCACAGAATCTTTGTGTCCTACTAAGCTTCTTAATAAACTACCGTTAGCCTGCCAAAGTTTCACAGTTTGGTCTCTGCTAGCAGAAGCAATTATTTTGCCATCTGAACTCAAACTAACTTTATTTACCCAGTCCCCGTGACCAGCTAAAATTTGATTTAAAGGAGTATTGTCCGGCTTCCAAATTTTAATCATTTTGTCTTTGCTTGCCGAAGCAATAGTGCCGTCGGGACTAAAAGTTACCGCCCTCACGTCATCTTGATGTCCTCTAAAAGTATTTAATAAAGTGCCGGTGCGACTCCAAACTTTCACAGTATTATCAGCACTACCACTGACAATCTTATCACCGTCGCGGCTAAAACTCGCACTGACAACTTCATCGTTGTGTCCTTTAAGAGTTCTAATTTCTTTTCCTTCTCGGTTCCAAATTTTGACTGTAGTGTCGGCACTGGCGGAGACGATTTCTTGACTGTTTGGACTAAAATTGACACTGTAAACAATGTCAGAATGCTTATTTAAAGTTTTGGGTATGCTTTGAAATTTCTCGCTTTTATCTTGTCGGTTCCAAAGTTTGATAGTTTTGTCAACACTTGCTGAGGCAATTGTTTTACCATCGGGACTGAATCTGACTCCGAGTACCCAGTCGGTGTGTCCGGTTAAAGTTTGCAGCAATTTTTTGCTGGCGACGTTCCAGATTTTGATAGTCTTGTCGTAACTAGCAGAAACGAGGGTTTTGCCGTCGGGACTGAAACTGATGCTGGTCACAATATCGTCGTGTCCTTCTAAAGTTACGTGAAGCGGAGCTATCCCGTAGGGAATCGCACTTTTATTATTATCTACCCGCCAAATTCTAATTTTGCGATCGGCACAAGCAGTAGCAATAGTTTTACCATCGGGACTAAAACTAACACTCGTAACGCTATCACTGTGATTGAAACTATTTAATAACTTACCATCTTTGCTCCACAAATTAACAGTTTTGTCAGCACTTGCCGAAGCAACTGTATTGCCATCGGGACTCACACTCACATCCAGAACAAAGTTGCTGTGCTGCTCAAAACGATTGTATTCTTGCACCCCAGAAACTGCTCGTCTCAATCTTTCTGCAATCAGGTTTTTAGTATCAATAGGTAAGGCTGTACTCTTGAGAGAATCAGTAGCAATTTTGATGCTAGTTGCTAATATCCCCACTTGGTCTTTTTCATGAGAAAGCACGAGAGCTTGCGAACCCGAATCTAAGGCATCAGTACGAGCTTTTTCAGCTTGCTGTCGTGCTTCATCTCCTAATTTTGTTTGATAGAGTGCTAAGCCCGAAAGACTGGCAAACCCAACTAATCCTAAACTCGCTAAATTCCTTTGCCATTTTCGATTTTTGGAAAGTTTAGCTTCAGCTTCGTGTTGTTTTTCCTTAGATTGTCGCTGTTTGTCTCTAGATTCCGACAGCAAAGCACTGAGCTCTTTTTCCTTGCGAAGTTGTTCTATGACATCTCTATTAATTTTGTGCTGCTTTCGGAGTTCCTCAAATTCAGCCTTAGTATCTAATTCCTGCTGCTGGCGGATGAAGCTAACTAGATAGTCATGAACTAGCTGATAAAGCTCTGCTGGCAGTTCTGTCCACCGAAAAATTAAACCGGATTTAACCAACAATTCTAAGACTAAATCTAATTTGTCTGCTTCTTCAAATGTTGCTAAATCCAATGCTAATTCAGCGCGGTTTTTCAAAGGACGGATATCATCTTGGTCTGTTAGTAAGTACAAAACTCGGCGCGCCGCTCCTTCATTTTCCGGGCCGCAGTCTTGAATGACTTCTTCGAGAAATTTAGCTACTAATTTTTGTTTAGGATTGTTGCCTAATTCCTGATATTGAGTTAAAGTTGTAATGTCATCTTGTTGCAGTTGAGCACCAACAACTTGTAGTTCAATCGGGCGAACTTCTCCCAATTCTCCAGCTAAATCTTTGACTAATTCTTCGATTAGTTCCCGCTCCAAATGAAACTGAGAGCGTTCAGTCAAAGCATGAATAATTGATCGAGCATCTGCTATGGAAAAATTTCCCAAATAAAACAGAATATCCTTGCTAAGAATATCACCCAAGATGTCATTTTTGATAAATTCTTGATTGTTTTTTGGTCGGCAAAATTCCAGCAAATAGTGCAAATAGTCCTCCCGCAAAGACAGGATAACTTTTAAGTATTTGATGTTCAAGCATTCCCGCAGAAACTCAAAAAATATTTGCCTTTCTGCTTGCTCTTTCCACACAAAGAAAAATTCTTCAAACTGGTCAAATATCAGAACAGTTACTAGGTGTTCAGAATTTATTTGCAACTCTTTGATGATTTTGTCATATTCGATAGTCTGTTTTTTGACTACTAATTCTACAGGCTGTTCTGGTACAATTTTTTCATCATCATCGGTAAATTCCTCATGCAATACAGGAATAAAATCATCGTTGATTTCCCTTGCTTCAACTTCCGATTCGACTTCAGTAGAACCTAAAGAATCTACTGCCATTTGCCGATCGAATATTTCCGCTTTGCTACCAGATAACTGTCTGGTCAATTCCCGTGGCCAATTGTTATAAACTTGCAGCAACACTGGTACAACTGTACGGCTTTCTATCTTTTTTTGTTTGAGCGCAGGTACTAATCCCCCGGTGACAATTGAACTTTTACCAACTCCAGACTGACCATAAATTACTGTCAGTTTGTTTTGGGCACTGTTCATCCTACCTATCAAGCGATTGAGGTCTTGTTCTCTGCCGGAAGCAGTAATTTCATCAGCAATCGCATCATTGACGACAACAGTTTCTGCTGCTGGATTAATCGCTTGTCTGTGTGGCTGCAATTTTCCGGCACCAATGAAAGCTCGAAACCGATATGTATGTTCTATCGATCGATAATGCTGCTTAATTTGAAATGCTTGGAGATATTCTCCTCGCTGAAAATAAACCGATCGCAATAATTCCAATATTCGCAAATACAACTGCGGGTTGTAGCAAGGCGGGGTTTGCGATCGGGCAATTTCCAGATGTGCGATCGCCTCCGGGACTTCACCGAGTTCCTTCTCGGCCTCTGCTAAAATTAGTAGATATAAGCCGTGATGCTGCGACTTTACAGGCGTTCCGTGTCCGCTCACCTCTAAATTCGAGTTCAGAACATCGAGGGCAACTAAAGCCCATTCTTTTGCCCCTTGCCAGTTTTGTTGCTCTAAGGCTACTTTAGCCAAAAAGCCATAATCTTGAGCCAAATGAACAGTTGAATTTTCCATATTTTGATGTAACCTCCGAGCTTTGATTGCTAATTTCCAGAGTGCATCCCAATCTTCTAAATACTGCAATATTTCGCCTAATTGATTGATGAATTTACCAACAGTAGCCTGCTGTCCGGCTGTTTCCAAAACATCAATACATTGTTGAAAATAATTTTTAGCCTCAGTCCAGTAAGGACGATTTCCAGTACGGTGCTGCTCCCCTTGGAATCGGTAGCAAAGCCCGATATGAAATAGCAGAATCCCCTCTAATACTGGTGCAGGATGAACCGTAAATAACAACTTGCTAAATTCTGTTTGATAACCGAGAAATGCTACTTGATACTTCCAAAAATTGAGACTTTTTTGATATGATTCAATAGCGGTAGGAATGTGTTGACAAGCATATTCATGGCGACCGTTAATAAATTGTAAACTAGCTTCAATGGCTGGTTCTAGCCGAATATCGCAAGTTTCCAAATCTTTCCTAGCAAACTCTAACTCAGTCAAAGAACCAGCACCAAGAATCGCCGAATTAGTTAAATGCCAATTGCCGCTTTCTAAAATACCAGAAAAAATGCGATCGGCACTTTTTCCCAAGAAGTCCACCAACTCATCGGGACTGAGTACAAATTCAATAGTTGTTGTCCAACTCTCAATATCTGTGACTAAACGAATCAGTTTTTTTAATATTTTGTCTGTCACCCATAGCACCACCGGAAAGGAAAAGTTATTGCGAAACTCTTCCCTCACGTAATTGGTAGAAGTCAGCACTTTATCGATCGCATTTACCGACTCTAATCCAAACACCATCAAAGCCTGGGGCGGGCTACCAGCAAGTTCTGCTTCTATAGTTGTGTAAAGAGTTTTAACAGATGTAGGGAGAGATAATTCTCGAATATCGACTGCACAATCTTCATGCAATTTTCGTACGATTTGCTCTCTGAGAACACCGTAATTGCACCGCACCAAAGTCAGGGAGAATTGCCCCTGAGACATTTTGAGAGTGCGGGATAGGGTTTGCAGGGAACTTTGGTTTTGCTGGGCTGGCGTGTCTGGATGGTAGTGTGAATTAGTCATATTGAATCTTTAAAAAAGATTTCCAAAAGTCGATAAAATAAATAAAAACATACCCTGGAAAAATACATACTCTGCTAAAAGCAGATTTATTCGCAGATCCCTGAAATGCGACAACTTCGGCTCGATCTACCCCTGGCTGCACTTATATAAAGCTTTGGCGGAGGGGAAGTAATTTCAGGTCTAACTCCTGATTCCATAATTTTTGTTTTCAGCATATCGAAATCAGCTAAAAAATTAGAGTCATCCCAATCTTCGCTTTCTTCAATGCTGATGGATTGTAACGGCAAATTATCAAAATCAATCTCATCCTCACCGGGCAAAACTTGTTTGAGGGGAGATACGTTCATAGTCGCAATAGCAAAAGATTGAGTGGTTTGTGTCATTAGTGCGATCGGGATTGCTACTATGGCAATAATCATTTGTCGCGGTGTCATTTTTTTCATGATATTCTCCTGATAGAATTGAGTTTAGTTGCTATCCTAATAGTGCTTTGTGTTTAGAAAACTTATGGCTTACCTATGACACTTTACCGAAAGTTTACCGGGCGATCGCATTTAGTGAACTGTTCTCCTTCCTATTACTAAGTAAAAACTCTTAAACAGTAAAGTTTTTTAGCCAACTCCGGGCCTAGGCAGAAACCCGCTTTTTTCACATAATTCGCTATTTTAGCTTGATTGCGGCAATGCTGAACCAGGCTTATCAGGTATCCCGCCCATCAGTGCTTGTCAGTAATTTCCGAGCTTTTGGGACTATCCCTCTTCGATTCCAAGCAGTTACAGTCGTCACATTGGCATACTCACGCCAGCAAACAGATGTGTTAGCATAACTACAATGCCGATGTCAACCCTTGTATTGTAACATTTTTCAGGAGTCAGGACACGGCAGTGCCCATAGGTGTCAACTTAAGCTCGCGTGCCCACCAAGTTTGTTAGTGAGCACGCGAGTCCGACAGGGAATCAATTCCCTGTCTCATAGAAGACAGTCAGTTGAAA
>REAP01000056.1 GCA_004294385.1 Oscillatoriales cyanobacterium
AATTCCGTTAGCATTGGAATTATTAATCTCTCTCTTCTCTTCCTTTGCGTCCTTTGCGCCTTCGCGGTTAAATCATTCCGATGCAACCGGAAACGATATCAGTCCTCTTTGAGAGGACTTTCGCTATGAGAGACTCGGTTTAAACCCCTGTCGGGCTATTGGTTATACCTTAAGTTGACACCAATGGGCACGGGGCCTTAGTCCCTACCCCGATTAATGGTAGGGAAACGGCATTGCCGCGTCCTGATTAACTGCCGTATCCTGATTATTGGTAATATTAATCAGGTTGTTGCTAGCGTGACAAATCCGATTTTTCCCTTCAGCTTTCGCTTGATAAAGTGCACCGTCAGCATTGTGAATTAGGCTGTCAGGAGATTCTTGGGGAGAAGGAATAGTCGTAGCAATGCCACAACTGAGGGTAACGTAGGGTTCGACTTCCGATCGCGCGTGTGGCAGTTTCAGTCTTTCCAGGCGATCGCAAATTTTCCTGGCAATCATATTAGCCCCTTCGGCGGAAGTATTGGGCAGTAGTACCACAAATTCTTCGCCACCATAACGAGCCGACAAATCTCCTGCCCGCTTGACAGCAGAGGCGATCGCCTTAGCAACTTGATACAAGCACTCATCACCGGCCAGATGACCATAAAAATCGTTGTAAGGTTTAAAAAAGTCGATGTCGAATAAGATCAAAGACAGAGGCAATTCCTCTCTGCCTAATCTACGCCACTCCAACATCAAAACGTGATCGAACTGGCGACGGTTAGCAATCTGCGTCAGTCCGTCTGTAGTTGCCAGTTGCTGCAATTTTTGGTTAGCTATTGCTAGCTTACGATAAAGTTGAGATTGTTCGATCGCGATCGCCACTTGATTTGCCAAATGTTTTAAAAATTCGATCTCCCACTGCTGCCACTGTCTCACACCTGTGCAATTGTATGCTGTCAAAATTCCCCATAAATAATTGTCATTTTCAGAACCAGACTTAGATCCACTTTCCAGTAGTATCTGCGGTTTCTCCAAAGCCAGCAACGCCATCGAATCTTCGGGATAATCCTCATCTTTTTCGTTTTCCCAAATTGAGTTAGAAGATATTTCATCTATCGATTTCTTCTCTCCAGATTGCCAGATTGGAACGCTTAAAACTGCTACCATTTCACAATCAGCCATCAACTCTTTCCAACTATCAGTCAATTCCGCCGCACTCACATCTGATATTGCTTGTACCGACTTAGACTCCGCCAAAAAAAGACATGACATCGCCAGAGTCGAACGAATATTTGGATTATCAATATAGCCTTCTGGCAATCCATCACTTGCGACTATCTGGCATTTTTGCTCTTCGGTGTCGATTTTTTCGGCAAAACTTTGACAGCGATAAATTAAAACACGGTCTGTTTTCAGAAATTGACGCACTTCTGCCACAGTATTTTGGAGAATACTTGTAGCGTCAATTGACGATCGAATATTTTCGATCATTTTGCTCAAAACCCGCTCTCTTTGGGCTTGTTGTCGCAATTGTTCCTCTATGCGCTGGCGTTCGATCGCATAATGGATCGCCCGCACCAGCAGAGTTCTGTTAAATCTTCCCTTCACCAAACAATCTTGAGCACCCGATCGCAATACAGACAGCGCCGTATGTTGATCGTTCTGATCTGTGAGCACCACAATTGGCACTGTGGGCGATCGGGCTTTCAAAATCGCGATCGTATCACTTCGCCCCAAATCATCTGGCACTGACAAATCCAATAATATAGCATCAAACTCTGCTACTCGCAGACATTCTATTCCCTCCTCCAGAGATCTAACAATTTGAAGACAAAATATAGCATCACTGAATGACCCTAAAAGGTCTGCAATCAGCGTCGCATCTGCGAGGTTATCCTCCACCAACAAAACTTTGAGAGAGTGGTTAGATATTAACACAACAATAGCAATTGGGGCCGGTTGACAAGTTAGCTTACAGAGCCTCATCGGGGAGTGAAACGATTTCAAACCAATACTGACACAAAGTCTTCATTACTTCAACCAATCCCTCAAAAGTGACTGGTTTAGATATAAAAGAATTAGCACCCAAGCGGTAACAAAGCAAAATATCTCCCCTACTCTGCGATGTTGTAAGTATTACGACTGGTACGTGTTGGAAGTCGGGGTCAGATCTAATCAAAGTTAGCGCTTCTCGCCCGTCAAGCCTCGGCATATTCAGATCCAAAAGTATCAAGTCTGGGAAGTGCCAATTGCTCATCCCAGCAAATCTTCCACGACAGTATAGATAGTCTAGCACTTGTTCCCCATTTTCCACAAATTCGATCCTAACTGCTAGTTGAATCTCTCGAAGTGATTCCTCCACAAAAAAGCGCGTGTCTTCGTCGTCGTTTGCCATTAAAATAGTGAATTTTTTATTTTGATGATTCACAGCTTTGGCTCACTACCAACAAATATTGTGAGGTGATGGGACTTGAAAAAACGTCCGAGTATCGGCAAATATCCTTTACCATTGCAATAAATTGAAAAGTCTGGCACGCATCGCTGATTATTGGATCTTACAGTAATTGAGTTGATAACTTAATTGTCAGATATTTATTTTGATTTTGCCATCAGTAGATATGCTGCATTTTTTGAGCACTTTTGTAAAGCCAACATAAAGCTGATTATTCTAAAATTAATTGAGTTAAATTCACTATTCTGTCAAGTCGGTAATCGTCAAGCAAATCCTTTAAAGCATTAGCTAAAGTTGGATGACTGTCTGAAATGCGATCGACAATTTCAATCACCAACTCTTCATTAACATCATTAGCCGCATCGTCTAGTTCATCCAACCAATTTTTCGGCATCTCTGCTAGCAGCGGCAAGAAAAATGAATCCGGTTTTTCGCTCGTAAAATACCGCCTTCCGCGCGTTGCAAAAGGTACAGAAAACTCTTGATAAATATAGCGCGCTCCCAAATATTGAGCTATCTTTTCAAAAATGACTTGTTCTTGAAAAGGTTTACGCACAAAATCGTCACAGCCTGCTGTGATAATTTCACCCTTTCTTTCCTCAAAAATGCTCGCAGTCAGAGCAATGACTACAGTACGCGATCGAGTATTTTTCTCCTTAGCTCTAATTTCTATCACCGCTTCAAAACCATCCATTACTGGCATTCGCGTATCCAACCAGATTAAATCAGGCTGCCAACTTTCCCAGATTTCAATTGCTTGTCGGCCGTTTTCGGCTTCTCGAACTTCAAAGCCAATTGGTTGCAGCATTTTAACTAACAACAGCCGATTTTCCATATTATCATCAACTGCTAAGATTCGATAAACTGGCTGTTCAGCTTCTAGCCCCAGCACCCGCTGCAATTTCGTAATGCTTACTTCAGACGAAATAGCCGGAGATATTTTAATATCAAATTTAAAAGTAGTTCCCTCACCTAAAACACTATTGACACCAATATTTCCATCCATTATTTGTACATATTTTTTGGTAATTGTCAAACCCAGTCCCGTGCCATCAGCAGCTTTTCTGCCAGCTTCTGTTTGCACAAAAGCATTAAATAAAGTATCAACTTCTGCTAGTGCTATGCCAACTCCAGTATCTTGAACCTCAAAGGAGATGAAACACTGCTCAGTCGAATTTGAGTTAGAATCAATTTCTGATTCGGCTGGCTGCGAAGTATTTTTCAGACTCACGTACAGCAAAATTTCGCCGCCATTTCCAGTGAATTTAATCGAATTTCCTAGCAGATTAATTAAGCAGACACGCAATTTTTTTTCATCTGTTTTAATATATTGGGGCACCTGGGATTCCACAAAAAATTTTAGTTGCAAATTCTTAGTCTCAGCTTTGATTTGAAACATTTCTTCCAAAGTGTCAAGGAGTTGATATAAATCAAAGCTACTTTCATTTAAGGCAACTATCCCTGCTTCGATTTTGGACAAATCTAAAACATCATTAATTAATTCCAGCAAATGTTGACCGCTACGGTTAATAATTCTGAGGTTTTCTATATTCTCATGGCTCAGTGAAGAGTCGCGACTCATCACTTGAGTAAAACCCAAGATCGCGTTCAGGGGAGTGCGTAATTCGTGGCTCATATTCGCAACAAATTGACTTTTTGCCTTGGAAGCAGCGGCAGCAATTTCTTCGGCTTTTTTTCGTTCTATTATTTCTTTCTGGAGCTCAATATTACGAGCAATCAGTTCTTTTTGCAGTCTTTTGATGGTCAGTTGGTGTTCGACTCTTGCTAAAACTTCTTCTACTTGAAATGGTTTGGTAATATAATCTACACCACCAATTTCAAATGCTTTTACTTTATCTAAAACTTCATCTAAGGCGCTAATGAAAATGATGGGAATTTCTGATGTTTGCGGTTGAGCTTTGAGTTGGGTACAGACTTCATAACCGTTCATTTCCGGCATTTTGATATCGAGTAAAATTAGATCGGGAGAACCGGATTTTGCAGCTCTGATTGCCATTTTGCCATTAATTACACCCCGAACTTTATATCCGCGATCGCAAAGTGTCGCTGATAAAACTTGCAAGTTTTCTGGAGTGTCGTCAATAATTAATATGTTGCCTCTATTTTCTTCTGTATTATTCTTATTCATTGATTGTTAACTTTTGTTATTACTGAAAAAAAAACTTGTCAACTTAATATCATAACACAATAAGTAATCCCTCTCCCTTTTTTGTACCCTGAGCCCTTCGGCGTAGTTTATCCTGAGCGTAGTCGAAGGGCTCAGGATAAACGCAGTCGTTGGGCTCAGGATAAACGCAGTCGTTGGGCTCAGGATAAACGCAGTCGTTGGGCTTTCTTCCTTCTTCCTGAACCGGTTCCTGAGCCCTTCGACTACGCTCAGGATAAACGCAGTCGAAGGGCCTTCTTCCTTCTTCCTTCTTCCTGAAGCGTTCCCTGAGCCCTTCGACTACGCTCAGGATAAACGCAGTCGTTGGGCTTTCTTCCTTCTTCCTTCTTCCTGAAGCGTTCCCTGAGCCCTTCGACTACGCTCAGGATAAACGCAGTCGTTGGGCCTTCTTCCTTCTTCCTTCTTCCTTCTTGCTAACTTTAATAATTCCTGAATTCTTCAATTAGATCGATAATCCGATCGCACCGAAAGTTATTCGCCAATTCTGCGATCGCACTGCCGAAATCAGCATGAACAGGAGGAATCGCCAAAATCAGCCGGAAAATCCAATCATTATCCACTTCCTCAGCCGCCTCATACAATTCATCAATCCATTCAACAGGCATCACTTCAAACGACGAAGCACTGATTGTAAAAGGTAAACCGCCTCTTCCCATGTTTCCAGAAATTTCGTCTACAAACAAAGCAGAAGAAAACTGACTATTTTGAGAAGTTGCCGAAAGTTCCCGATCGTAAACATAGCGGACTCCCAGATATTTTGCGATCTTTTCCAGAATCACTTGCTCTCGAAAAGGCTTCGCGACAAAATCATCACAACCTGCTGACAAAATCACCGATCGCTCCTCATCAAAAGCACTAGCCGTCAGAGCAATAATCACCGTTGCTTGACCTTTCAAATGCGCTTTGATCCGTTTCGTAGCCTCGTAACCATCCATCACCGGCATCCGCATATCCATCCAAATCAGATGAGGTTCCCAACTCGACCAAACATCGATCGCCTGAACCCCATTTTCAGCCTCACGAACCACAAAACCCAACGATGACAGCATTCTCATTAGCAACAAACGACTTTCCAGGCGATCGTCAACAGCCAAAATGCGGTATTCAGGCTGTCCAGGCTCGATACCAACCACACGGCGAGCTGTTTGAGTTACTTGAATTTCCACAGCATCTGGAAGAGAAACTTTAATATCAAATTTAAAAATGCTGCCCTCACCGACAGTGCTAACAACAGTCATTTCCCCTCCCATTAAATGCACAAATTGTTTGCTAATCGGCAAACCCAAACCAGTTCCTTCTTGTGCTTTTCGTCCGCTTTCCGTTTGAGCAAAAGGCTTAAATAAACTATCCATCTCTTCTGGAAGAATTCCCGCTCCAGTATCCTCTACTTCAAATAGCAAACAGCACAATGATAAATCTGTTGCCTTCTCCCTGTTCAATCTCTCATGTTTAATCCTTAAAGTAACGCCACCCTCAGAGGTAAACTTGATCGCATTTCCAATAATATTAATCAAAACTTGGCGCAATTTACTCTCATCTGTTTCCACATATTTAGGCAAGTTCGGAACACAGTCAAGAATCAACTGCAATCCTTTTTTTTCTGCCTGCATTTTCAGCATTTCTTCTGTATTTTCCAGCAATCTTTGCAGGTCAAAAGTGCTTTTGTTGACTGTCACCAGCCCCACTTCAATTTTAGACATTTGCAGAATATTATTAATCAAAATCAGCAAATGATCCGCACTGCGGATGATGATACCTAGGTATTGCTTTTGGTCATCACCCAAGCCTGCATCGCGAGATAGCAGTTGACTAAAACCAAGAATTGCGTTGAGAGGAGTACGCAATTCATGGCTCATATTCGAGAGAAACTCGCTTTTAGCTTTGTTGGCTCTGTCCGCTTCTTCTTTTGCTTGCCGTAAAGCTATTTCTGCTTGTTTTCGCTCCGTAATATCGCTAGCAGTACCTGTCGTACCGATGACATTTCCCTCAGAGTCTAAATGTGCGATCGCCTTGGTATTTACATCAATCAACCTACCATCTTTTCCTAACACTATACTCTCGTACTGAAACACAGAATTATTTGTTAGCAAATCCTGCTGAAGTCCCGAATTATGATCTCCTTGTGCAGTTGCTAAAAAGTCGCTGAAAGAACAGCCAAGCATTTCTTCCGGTTCATAGCCGTAAATCTGTTTTACCGCTTGGTTAACGAAAGTAATATGTCCTTCGGCATCGCAAGACCAAATAATATCTTGAGAAGTTTCGACTAAGTGGCGATATTTCTCTTCACTTTCAACCAGCGCTATTTCTGCCAACTTGCGAGGAGTAATATCCATCAACGTTGTGAATATCTTTGTCACTTGCCCCTGCTCATTTACCACCGGTTCTCCTCTGGATTCGATGTAACGGATGAAGCTACCTTCATTTATTTCATAGGGACAATTGCCAGCAGCAATTGTTAATTCTGGTCGCAAAATTCGATATTCCAATGTGTAGGATTTCCCGCTGACAATAGCCGCATTCATCATTGTTTGCCACTTTTCTAGATCGTCGGGATGAATGTATTGACGAAACTCAGCTAGTGTTGGTGGTGACTGGGTTGAATCCAAACCAAAAATCTGGGATAATTCTTCTGACCAAATAGTTGTGTTAGTGGATAAATCCCATTCCCAATTGCCGACATGGGCGAGTCTTTGGGCTGCGGCGAGAGAAGTAGCTAAAGCGCGGAGTTTTTCTTCTGCTAATTTGCGATCGCTAATATCCTGACTGACAGAAATTACGCAGGTTTCGCCACGAATTTCAATAATTTCTGCTGACATTAGCCCCGTTTTAAACTCACCAGCCTTCGTGCGAAAATCAAATTCATAGTTGCGAACAATTTCTTTTTTATTTAACATTAAGAATAGTTTAGTACGGGCTTCTTTACTTACCCAGATATTCAAATCAAGAGCAGTATTGCCGATTATTTCGGCGGCTGAATAACCTATAGTCTGGCAAAATGCGTCATTTATTTCTAGGTGTATGCCATCTTTGAGTCTGGTAATAGTAATCGGATTGGGAGAAGAACGAAAAGCCTTAGCAAATTTTTCTTCAGATATACTTAATTGTGCATTCCGTTCTTCTACTAAATTTTCTAATTGTTGATTTAATCTTTGTAACTGATCATTTTGTTCGGCTAATTGCTTCTCCATAGAGTAGCTGTTGATCGCTTCTTTTACGGTCAACTTCAAGTCTTCTGGCTGCCAAGGTTTCGCTATGTAGCGGTACAATTTAGCGTGTTTAATACTATTCGCTACTGCTTCGAGGTCTGCCTGCCCTGTCAGCATGATTTTGATCGTTTTCGGTGAAATGCGGTGGATTTGTTTGAGCAACTCATCCCCTTTGATATTAGGCATCAAATAGTCTGAAATCACGGCTACAATTTCTCTGCCTTCTGCCAGCAATTCCTCCACCAACTCCAAAGCATCCTCGCCACCTTCAGCAGTTTCTAATAAATGTTCTTCTCCGAGGGCTTTTTTTAACTCAATTTTTAAACTTTCAAGGATTATCGGTTCGTCATCTACACAAATAATTACAGGTTTGTTATTCATATTTTTGCTAAACCAGATTTTATAATTTCTATTAATTCTTTGCCATTCCAAGGTTTGTGCAAACAGTGGTGCAAGTTTGCTTGCTGTTTCACCCTTTCTATGGCTAATTCATCGGCTTGCCCAGTCAGGATAACTTTCACAATTTTGGGATATTTTTTGTGCACGCTGATCAGAAATTCATCTCCTTTAATACCAGGCATTAACCAGTCAGATACTATTACCAAAATAACGCTTGTTTCTGATTCTCCAATTTCATCGATAATTTCCATAGCTTCATCGGCATTTTCGGCTATTTCATAGAGATAAGTATCCCCAAATTCTTTTTTTAGTTGAATCTTTAAGCTGTTTAAAACAACCATTTCATCGTCAACACATAAGATTACTGGTTTGGGCATAAACTTTTACTCATGTTATTTTATAGTCTTATTGTATGATAAATTGCAGGCTGGTGAGTAAATATTTTTATCCTTAATTGCCGTCGGTGGTTTGAACTGGTAATAATACAGTAAATGTAGTTTTACCAGGTATGCTTTCTACTTGTAGTTTACCTTGATGTTTGTCAATAATCTTCTGAACTATATCCAATCCCAAACCGCTGCCTTCCCCTGGGGGTTTAGTTGTGAAAAATGGCTCGAATATTCTCGGTAGAATTTCTGGAGGAATACCTTTGCCGCTGTCGGTAATGCTGACTGAGATTGCATTTTCTTGGTGATTGACATCAATTTTTAAAACTCCTTTACCTTCCATTGCTTGTAAAGCATTGTGAAGCAAATTTGTCCAGACTTGGTTTAGTTCATCAGGATAGCATAGCATAGAAGGTAGATGTATAGCATAGTTTCTAATTACTTCTACACCGTGTTTGATTTGATAGTGGTAAAGGGTTAATACAGTTTCTATGCCATCAGTGATATTACTGATTACTTTAGTATCCGATTGGTCGTAACGAGCGTAGCATTTTAAAGCAAAGACAATTTTAGCAGCCCGATCTATCGCAATAGTGATATTTTTAGTGCTTTTTTGTACCGTAGCAAATTGATAAGCTGTTTGTAAGATTTTGTAGTTTTCTGGGTCTTTAAATAAACCTAAAAAAGGTGCTAGGTCACTGCCAATGCCAATATCCAATAAAGTACAGGCAAGGCTGTCGGCATTGTCAATTCCCTCGGTTTCTAATTCGCGCTGTATTGCTTTTTTTAATTGACGTTTTTCTTTGCTAGATAATGTGTCTTTTTCTTGGCTAGATTTGTGGAGGAGAGCAAAGAAATCCTCCAGCCGTTTTGGGGAGAGTTGCTGAAAAAAATCTGGCAACATCAGGAGATTTTCTGCCCAGAAGTCGGCGATGTTCTGCACTGAAGATCGAATCGCTCCCAGAGGAGAATTGATTTCGTGAGCAACTCCGGCAATTAGCTGTCCGAGGGCTGCCATTTTTTCAGATTGAACCAGTTCTTTTTGGGTACGCTTGAGTTCTTGAAGGGTGTTCGCTAGTTCTTGATTACTTTTGGATAAGACTGATTCGGCTAGTTTGCGATCGCTAATATTGCGGGCCACCCAAATAACGGCATCTTTTGAAAACACCGAAATACAGGCGGAGAACCAAAATTCGCGATCGCCAACAATGAAGCTGTAGTCAAAATTAAGTGTTTGCTGAGTTTCTAAGACTTGTCGAATTAACATCCACCAATCATCGGGGTGATCTTCATCAAATAAATGTTCGATTGTGAGGCTGACGATATCGCAATCTGGTTCAAAAAATGCAGCGGTATTTGTGGGTAAAACTTCTATATTGCCTTGCAGATCGAGGACGAGTACGATATCAGTCATTGCTTCAAAAACCGCGCGGACTTTATTCTCGGAAAAGTGCAATTTTTCTTCTAGCAATTGGCGTTCGCTAATTTCTTGCTGCAATTTTTCATTGCTTGCTGCTAGTTGAACGGTGCGTTCTTGAACTCGGTGTTCTAGTTCTGTGTTGAGACGCCGCACTTCGGCTTCTGCTACGGCGCGTTCTTGTATTTCTGCTTTTAATTGATTGTTGGCGCAAATTAATTCTACAGTTCGCTGCTTAATTTGTTCTTCCAATTTTTCATTTAAAACTTGCAACTCTTCTTCTACTTCTGTTTGTCGGAGCGATGCTTTTGGCAATGGTTTCTTCACTTTGATCAACTCCTGTTTTTTTTAGGCAACTTTTTCCTGCAAAAGTTATACTTTCCTGTGCATTTCTACAATTGCGACTTCTTTTAATGGATCTTATGCTTGTCGGCTGCGATCGCGCAAATATTTCAGACTTGTCAATAACAGTCATGCCAACATATTATCTGATCTATACAATTATAACCCTGTCTCTGTGGGTAAAAACAGAGGTAGGGTTATCGTTGTATATTGAAAATTATTTAGTTTTCGTTTAGCTGATTCGCCAGAATCCCTCGCGCGATACTTGTACTCAAGTTGGTGTTGGGATGGATAGGCGGGTCAACGTAGGTACGGAGTTGACCAATTAATTCTCGTGGTCACTAATTAATTTATCGACAAACCCTCTTAAACGCTCTTGCCAGTCGGGAACAGTTTTCAGTTTTTCTTTTTGTCCGGCATAGCCTTTGAATCCGATTGTTTCCTTGTCTAAAGGACGGTCTAACCGTTTCCTTGCCCCTAGCTTGTGATTTTTCTGAAAAGGCATTGACAGTCCTCGATATATGAGTTAACTTATATGTACAATACTTATTGGGTAGTCAAATCCATGAGAACGGCATATCAGTACAAACTACGCCCTACAAAAATACAAGCCATTGAGATTGACAGATGGTTGTCGATGCTATGCGCTCAGTATAACTATTTGTTGGCTGATAGATTTAACTGGTATGAGCAGTGCCGCTCCCCCGTCAACGCCTGTCCGCTAGGAAAGCTACTTACCTGAACTGCGGGATAATCCAGATTACTACAGTCAGAAAAAGACGTTACCTCAACTCAAAAAAACTCATCCTTGGTATGCCAGGATTTACTCTCAAGTTCTTCAAGATGTCGTCTTGCGAGTTAAAGTCACTTTTGACCGTTTTCTAAAAGGTGATAGTAATGGCAAGCGTAGCGGGAGACCTAGATTCAAACCGCGCAGTCGTTACCGCACGTTTACCTATCCTCAAATCAAAGACGGGTGCTTACAAGGCAACATAATTAACTTGCCGATGTTCGGGAAATGTAAGCTAGTTTTACATCGCTCAATACCTGATGGATTTAAAATCAAAACTGCTTCTATTACCAAAAAAGCTGATGGTTACTATGTAACTCTCAGCTTGGAAGATTCAACAGTTCCTGAAATTAAGCCAGATTTTAACCCAAATAAAATTACTGGAATTGATGTGGGACTGAAGGAATTCTTAACAACTTCAGAGGGTGAAACTGTTGCTATCCCTCAATATTACCGCAAAGCTCAAAAACGCTTACGGGTTATTCAAAAATGTGTGTCTCGCCGTAAAAAAGGAAGCAACCGTAGACAGGAAGCGGTCAAACAACTAGGCAAGCAACATAAAAAAGTTGCGGATAAGCGTAAAGATTTTCACTTCAAAACTGCTAACAATTTGTTGAAAAAATATGATGTCATTGCAGTTGAAGATTTGAACATTAAAGGACTTGCTCGTACAAGATTAGCCAAATCTGTGCTGGATGCTGGGTGGTCAAGCTTCCTGTCGATACTCACAAACAAAGCCGTAAATGCTGGTTTGTTGGTAGTCCCAGTCAGCGCTCATAATACTTCGCAGAATTGCTCCAATTGTGGCGAGAAAGTACCGAAAAAGCTGCATGAGAGATGGCATGACTGCCCTCACTGTGGGTGCAGCCTAGACCGCGATCATAATGCAGCTATTAATATAAAGAACAGAGCGGTGGGTCATCCCGTTCTTAAAGCTCAGTCAATGTCCGTTAGCGAAGCGTCTCCGAAGGAGATAGCAATAGCTGGAGTCGCTGAGAAGCCCGCATCATACCTGTACTCAGGTTGATGTGGGAGTATGTCACCGCACGCTAGTTCGGGATTCAGCTTCTGGCAAGCGCCACCCACCCAGTCGAGTGATTTTAGCGCTGCGTTGGGCTAACATCAGTAGCAAATAAATAGTCGTTACATAGCCCGTGGCCAGAATGGGAATAATTAGAGGAATATCACGGTAAATCATAATCACAGCCACCAGTCGAGGAGGAGAGGGTCAAGCAGGGAGGAGGACTGGATCAAAACCTACATTAAGTCAGCACGTAAAACTAAGCCTTGGCTCTAAAGGCTGCTTCTTCACATCAAGCGCTAGGAGGAAATGTTTTTCCTTGTCAAATATTATTTACTGCTTTACTGATGCTTTAACAGCCTAAAGTAGTCTACTTTAGATCTTTTTAGCCACCGCACACATACAATGCGCTACTGTTAACTCGTGAATATTTCCTGCTCTTGTGAACAAAAAACCTATTCTAGAATTTTAGTGGCGATCGGGTTAACTAGGGTGGCTCCAACAACCTCTCGCAGATGCTCTAGAGCTTCTTGCTAATTTGGCTGTGTTTAATGTATGGAATTGTTTTAATCCTTAGTCTAAAGTATAGCACAGGTTTTCTGCCATTTAAATATTTTTTCCCCAAGTCCTTAACAATTCGATACAATAGGGTAATCGCTCTGCTAGCCTGCGGCTCACCGCCCTCAGTCGGATGACTTTTGGCTGGTGGCAGACGATCGATCGCTCTCGATCGCAGAAATTTTTCTTCCCCATTGCACAGAATCACCTTAAAATAAAGATGTGATATGTAAAATTTTGTTACTTTACGGCTTGAGTCGGCGTATATAGCGGTTCTCAAGCAGGTGAGGTAGTCTCGCCAGTTAATTAACAATTCCTCAATTTCCCGATCTAAAATCTAAAATCTAAAATCTGAAACTGTACCTATCTATCTGAAAAAGGCCATACATGATCTCTAGCACTCTCCTATTTTCCTCGGTTGAAGAAGACCTGCGACTGTTGACAGAAAACTTGAAACAGTTAGTGGGGGCCCGTCATCCCATCTTGTACGCGGCTGCGGAATACTTATTCGGCACAAAGGGAAAACGGGTGAGACCCGCAATAGTCTTGTTGATGGCCCGGTCAACGATGCCCGATCGCGAAATCACCGAAAAACACCGCCGCCTCGCCGAAATCACGGAAATGATCCACACGGCAAGTCTAGTCCACGACGACGTGGTAGACGAGTCGGATCTGAGGCGGGGAGTCCCGACGGTTCACAGTCGGTTCAACAATCGAGTGGCAGTATTGGCGGGAGATTTTCTGTTTGCTCAATCCTCTTGGCATTTGGCAAATTTGGACAATCTGCCGGTAGTCAAATTGCTTTCGGAAGTGATTATGGATTTAGCTGAAGGGGAAATTCAACAGGGACTAAATGGATTTGATACCAGTTTGTCGATCGAAGCATACCTCGAAAAAAGTTATTACAAAACAGCGTCTTTAATCGCCAACAGTTCCAAAGCAGCGGGCTGTCTGAGCGAGGTTTCAGCGGAAATAGCAGATGATTTGTACAACTACGGTCGCAACATTGGTTTGGCATTCCAAATAGTGGATGATATATTAGATTTCACCGCTTCAACGGAGACTTTGGGGAAACCAGCCGGTTCGGATTTGATCAGCGGTAATTTGACAGCACCAGCACTATTTGCCCTGGAAGAAAAGCCTTATTTGGAAGTTCTCATAGAACGGGAGTTTGCCCAGGAAGGAGATATAGAGCAGGCTCTGGCACTGGTTACAGATTCTCAAGGCATAGTTCGATCGCGAGAATTGGCCACAACCCACGCACAAAAAGCGGTACATTACTTGGCTGCACTGCCTCCTTCGGAGTCCCGTCAAGCTTTGATTGATTTGGCGGATTACGTTTTGAGCCGACTTTATTAGAAGGAAGAAGGTTCGGCAACGGATTTTGTAACGGATTTAACGGATATAAAACCAATGCCGAATTCCCAATTCCCAACTATGCAATATCCGACGGGAGATTGTTGTAATTTGACTGTAGGGTCGATCGATATTGTTGCAAATAGACATTAATTAAGTTCTGGACTTGCTCGCGACGGACTTCTGTGCCAGTTTCCAGATTGCCCGGAGTGTCAAAAAAGACGATACTGTCGATACCTTCGAGAGCTAGTATCTGAAATAAAATGTGAGTAACAGGTATCGATACGGGCAAGATGCGATCGCCTGAAGCCACCCCAATCGACGCATCTTTGAAAGTAGTCCAGGCGTAAATCACCTTTTTCCCCCGCCCCGGTTGCTTGAGATTGCTCAAAACCGCGATCGACCAACTTTGGTCAAGATTTTGCAAAATGTAGTATTCGAGATGCTCAAGCTGTTCGGCGAGTAACTTGAGCGCTGGGGCTATAGCCTCTAGAATTTGTGGAGTCGAACCGTCAGCGGGAGCTTTGTCGATTAGCGATCGAATCTGTAGATCTAAATCCATCGGTCAGTTACTTTAAAATTTGAGATTAAGAATTTTAGGTTAGCAGGTGCGCGTCCAAGTGTGTGATCTCAATTCCGGTGGCATCGGAATGATTTAACCGCGAAGGCGCAAAGGACGCGTTCGGCGAAGCCGTTCCCGTTCCCCGTAGGGGTTCCCGAAGGGTAGGGTAGGAAGAGAAGAAGAGACAACCCGCGATCGCACAAATGTAAAGTCTGCAATCGAAAGTCGCATGAGTGTGCTAGTTTCATTGTTAGTTGTAAACAATCATGCGGGAAATCTGCCAGAGCGTGGAAACCATATTTCAACTGCTGTTAGACGAACTCAAAAAGTCCACTCGCGCGTCTGAGCAGAACAGCCAGGATGTAGCGGGACGACTCGCAGCAGAAGTCAACAGGATATGCACAGAAAGCCAGCGGATTCAATCCTCTGGAGACATAGAAGGTGCAGCTCAGGGCCTTGCCCAGCACCGCTTGCAACAATGCCTCCATTATTACAATTTAGGCTCCGGGCCAGGACGAGTAGAATTACATAGTACCCTCAGCGCGATCGTCTATCGCTACATCACTCCACCCCAGGTGCAGTCTAGCTACCAGGCGCGGATAGAACTGATCAAAGATTTCTTGCAAGGATTTTATCTCGAAGCTTTAAAAGCATTCCGGCGCGAAACGCAACTGCCAACCACCTACACCCCCCGCACTCGCCTAGAACTAGCAGAGTACATGGCATTTGTAGAGCGCTTTGGCAAACGGCGGATTCCTTTGCCTCGGAACCGCAGCCAACAACTAATTATTTTGCGGGCTCAAACATTTTCCCAGCAGCAGCCCAAAGAAACCTCCGTAGATATGGAACAAGCCGCAGACGGAGGGGCTAGTGATTCTGACCAAACCTGGAACGACTCCTCAGTACACTCAGTGCGAGAAGTCATGGCTGGACAAGGTTCCGCTGGAATTCGCCCCTACGGTGAAGAGTCAGAGTCACTGCGACAGAACGTGGTTGAGGAATTAGTCGCTTACCTGAAAGAGCGCAACCAATCAGAATGCGCCGATTATTTTGTGCTGAGGTTGCAAGACTTGCCAACCCATGAAATAGAGGCAATTCTGGGCATCACTCCCCGCCAAAGAGACTATTTGCAGCAGCGCTTCAAATACCATTTGCTCCGGTTTGCGATGTCTCACCGCTGGGAACTGGTTCACCAGTGGCTAGAAGCAGACTTAGATCGAAATTTGGGTTTGCTACCTGCTGAGTGGCAAACTTTTGGTGAGCAAATTGGCCCAGAGGGACAGCGTTTGCTAAAGTTGAAGCAACAGGGTCTGTCAGATTCAGCGATCGCACAAACCCTCAGCAGCACGGTAGCCCAGGTACAGAAACGGTGGTTTAAGTTGTTGGAACTGGCCTGGGAATTGCGTAATCGATCAGATTCCGGAGAAGGGGCATCTAGTGATGAATAACGAAACGAACAGGGATGCAGAGGCTTTCGAGCACCATTTTTTGAACTGGATGTTAGAAGCACCTGCCAATGCTTTGAGTGAAGATGAGGAAAACTTCACTGGGCCGTTTCCCTCCCAAGAGTGGGGCGACACAGGAGAGAATTCCGAGAGGGAATATTGGGAATGGGACGAACCAGACCCATATGACTATCAAGTAGGAGTTCACAGCAATGAACCCGCACCACCGCTGACTATGGGAGAAATAACCACCGTGCAAGATCGTTTTCAGACTTTGTTAAAAGAGAGGCTCAAAGCCTCCATTCAATCCAACCCGCCACTGTTTCCTTGGGAAACAGAAATTCAAAGCTACGACCACGACTATCCAGACGATGTAGCACCCCAATGGGTTCCCCCCCTGCACCTCTGGACACCCCAACTGCAAAATATCAGATGGGGACGCCTGCCAATTCCGATCGCCCAAGGGGTCTTTGCACAACTGCTAGAGCCCTGTCAGAATCTGGTAATGTCGTCGCTGCTAGAAGGAGCGAAATTAGTTCGGGCTGTAGATAGCTTATTTCCAGGCAACTCTCAGGAACTCAACGAATTAGCCGGTTTAGTGCTCACAAGTGCTGTGCGGGGAGATTTGGATATAAAAGATTTTCCGAATTACGAAGCCGCAACAACCGACCAACAAATGGTGCTGTCGCTGATGGCCGCGCGAGAAATTATTGAGTCTCTAACTTTGAATTGTTCGGCAAATCAGCCGCCTGTGTCGCGAGAATGGCTGACTGCATTGGGTTCCCTAACCCTAGAAGCCCAATACCAGTCGAGGAGTGACACAGAACAGCCGATGCCCTCTTTAAGAGTTGAGTGTCAATTTCCGGGTGGAGGAAGTTTGGAACTCAAAGGAGAAAATGCTGAAGCAACTGCACAGCGACCAAATTCAGGTCATTTAAGTGTGGAGTTGTTTGACCCACAACCTGACAAAACCTATGCACTAGAAGTTCGATTCCAAAACTTTGATGCCAGACCTTTGATGTTTGCAATTCGTCCTACTTTGGCCGTCTAGAATAGCAACGAAAAAGGCAAGAATTAAATAACTGCGTTTTTGAATAGTGTTTTTACTGAGATAAATTTGGCAATCAGTCGTCAGATTTATCAGTAATAACAATCGAAAATCGAATGACTTAGATTGGTACAAATGATTTGTGTTTTTATTGACATAAATTTGGTAATCTGCCCCCAAACTTATCGGTAGGAACAATCGAAAATCAAAAATCGAAAATCGAAAATCGAATGATTGGCCTTTTTGAATAGTGTTTTTATTGACATGAATTTGGGAATCAGCCCCCAAATTAATCGATAGGAACAATCGAAAATCAAAAATCGAAAATTGAATGGGTGCATATGACAACTGATAACCTGCGAAAAATACCTGTTTTGGGTAAGCTGTGGGAGCAGATTGAGGCAATTCCTCCGCCGGTGACTGAGGATTCTTTACTGCTGCGAATCCTAGTTCAGTTGTTGGTAATAGTGGGAATTGTGGCTACGGATGTTGCTGCTGAAGAGAATCTGAATCTTTGGGCAGTGCCTGTTAGTATTGTGGGTGCAACTTGGAGTTGGTACCACAGGCGCGATCGCAATATACCTGCTAAATTCTGTATAGCCATTGGAATGCTGGTGGCGCTGTTCGCTTTCTTCGGCCGTTTGGTAGGAGAATTGAACGATACACGATTAGTTTTGGCGCAACTGTTAATTCAACTTGAAGTGTTGCACAGCTTCGATTTGCCGCGTCGCAAAGATTTAGGCTACTCGATCGTGATTGGGCTGATTTTGTTGGGAGTAGCAGGGACTCTCAGCCAAACCTTGACTTTTGGGCCGATGCTGTTGCTATTTTTGGCCATTTCGTTACCAACCTTAGTGTTGGATTATCGATCGCGCTTGGGACTCTCGAAAATAGAAGTTAACAAGCACGAGGTAGAAGGTAAAGAGAAACAGAAAAACAACAACTGGTCGCTATTTGCAGCGACTTTATCCCCCAAGTATTTTGGCCTGTTGTTTCTGGTAACTATCAGTTTGGGGTTGACTATTTTTGCGTTTTTGCCACGTCTCCCAGGCTATCAGTTGCGGACTTTTCCGGTGAGTGCTCCGATTCAATATCAGGGCGAGTTTGACTCGCGTAGCATCCTAAATCCGGGGTATGTCAGAGGGGGAAATAATAAAGGAACTGGCGGAGGAAGGGGGAGAAACCCAGACAAAGGGCCAGGTGAGGTAGACTCTACTTTTTATTATGGTTTCAATCAGCGGATAAATCAAAATTTGCGGGGGGAAATGAAGCCCGAAGTGGTAATGCGAGTGCGATCGCAAGCTGCGGGTTTTTGGCGCGTATTAGGCTTTGACAAATATACTGGTCAGGGTTGGGAAATTTCTCGCAACGAACAAGCTCAAAAGCTGACTAGACCTCAGTCATCTTTTCAATTTTATCTGAATCCGTTTCCCAATGCACCTCGGACTCAAGAGGTGATTCAAAGTTATACGATTGTTGCTCAATTGCCGAATTTAATTCCGGCTTTAAATAAGCCGAAGGAACTCTATTTTCCGAGTCCAGAGGTGGCTTTTGATGCGGAGGGCGGTTTGCGATCACCTATAGAGTTGGCGGAGGGTTTGACTTATACAGTGATTTCTGATGTGCCTTTTCGCGATCGGGCTTTGTTGGATAAAACTGGTACTGATTATCCGAAAAATATTCGCAAGTTCTATTTAGATGTGCCGCCGAAAATCCTGGAGAAGGTGCGGGCGAAAACTGAGGAAATATTGCTGGCTAGAACCAGAGTAGCAAAGTCGGAAAGGGCGATCGATTCTCCCTACGAAAAAGCTTTATATTTAGCTCAATATTTGAAGCAAAACCCGAATTATAAGATAGAAAAAGCTTTGCCTTATCTAGAAGAAACGGAAGACTTGGTAGAGGGTTTTCTGTTTGGTTATCAAAACACCCAGGATGGCAAAAAGGTGACTGGTGGATATCCAGACCACTTTTCGACAGTGTTGACAATCATGCTAAGGTCGATCGGGATTCCGGCGCGCATGGCTGGCGGTTTCGACACGGGAGAATTCAACCCGTTTACAGGTTTGTATATTGTCAAAAATACCGATGCTTTCTTGATGACGGAAGTGTATTTCCCGAATAACGGCTGGTTTGCTTTTAATCCGATTCCCGGTTATCCACTGATTCCGGCTTCAGTGGAAGATAACCAGACTTTTAGCGCGCTGGAGTCTTTTTGGAAGTGGATAGCGGGCTGGCTACCTACGCCTCTGAGAAGTGGCTTAGATTCAGTGTTTGCTTTTGTGTTCGGCTGGATCGGTTTGATTGTGGGCTGGTTTTTGGGGCAGTTTGCGAAGGGCTGGGTGGGGTTGTTTACTGGTTTGATTAGCGCGATCGCCTTTGGCTTCATTGGCTGGTTAATTTGGCAACTGTGGCGCAAGTGGCGCTACCGTCGCTGGCTGGGGAAGTTGCCGCCTGTGGAGGGGGTTTATCAGGAAATGTTGAAGGATTTGGCGAGTCGGGGATTTGTGAAACCTCGCGCTCAAACGCCTTTGGAGTATGCTGAGGCGATGCGCGCTAATCATGCAATTGATGAATCTGAGGTGATTGATGAGGTTTCGCAGGCTTATGTGCGCTGGAAGTATGGCGGTGAAATGGGTAATTTGAACCAGTTGCGGCTGTTGGTGGGGAATTTGAGACGATCGCACTTCAGGAAACTGAAAAAGTTAAGATGAAAATCAGTTCTTCATCTGCGTGAATCTGCGTTCATCCATTGTCATCTGCGGTTAAGAAATTCTCTTTTTTTTAACCGCAGATAGAGGCAGATTAACGCAGATTAACGCAGATTAATTTGAATACCTAGTTTTATTTACTGTGCCGATCGCATCGGGATTTCGACATTGGCTTTTTGGGCTAAATCAGTCACATTATTGGTAAAATCGGCGATATTTGCGATCGGACTAGCAATACCCGCTGCGATCGCCAAAATAACACCCAATTTTTTAGCAATCAGTTTTAGATTGCGCTTTTCTTCGGGTTTGTTTAGTTGTACTTCCACGTTGTCAATTTCCGTCAACACTTCTTCGCGTTCGTCTTCAGGAAATTGGGCGGCGATTTCACGCATCGATGAAATTAGTTTCAGGATTTCATCGGTATTCGCGTTATTGTTTAGAATAAATTGACTGTTAACTTGGGCGTTGTCGCTGCCGATAACACCGGACATTGGGCCGTTGAAGTTGTTGGTTTTGGAAGAAGTTTCAGTTATGTTTTTATCACCGAAGTTACATTGATTAGAAGATCTAATTCTCAATATTTCGGTTTTTAGCGCCGATGTGGCAAAATTAATATATAATTTGATAACGCTGGATTAATGCGGGTTGTTAAGGCTTTGGCGGGGTGAAAGCCGTAAAACACCTAACACAAATTAATCATCCCACTAAAATTGAATAATTGACCCCCTCAAGGTCGTAAACTTTAACGAAGGAATCGTGGCCATGCTTAAAGTGGAGCAACCGCCGAGCAATAAGCAAGCAGTAATGCACTACTTTTTACCTTGAGGAAGTTATACCGTGGACTTGGCAGGGCTGTGATATCTTCTTCCTCAAGAAAAGATTTACATAGGTTTTTAGAAGCGGTTTGGAAGTAGAAGTCGAGGATGGTTCGCAAATCGCCTTGGAGGATTTCGGGAGGAATCGGGAGCGGATTTCCCCGCAAGTGCAGTTTTTTCAGCTTTTCCATGCCACGAATCGCCTCTGGGATTACCGTAATCTGATTGAAACTGAGGTCAAGCTGTGTCAGATTCGACAGTTGGGCGATCGCCTCTGGGATTACCGTAATCTGATTGAAACTGAGGTCAAGCTGTGTCAGATTCGACAGTTGGGCGATCGCCTCTGGGATTGCGGTAATCTGATTGTGACTGAGGTTAAGTATTTTTAAGTTAGTTAATTGAAGAACAACATCAGGAAACTCAGTTAACTTATTCCCAACCATTTTTCGTTTCTCCTTATCCAACTTCCCCAACAGCAAAGTCTCAAGCTGCGTGCACTTGCCAATCTGGGCCGGCAATTCCTCCAACTCCAACCCCGCCAAATCCAATTCTGTCCAGCCTTCATCTGCCGCTTTGTCGATTAACTGCAACAACTCCTCTCTCGTCATATCTTTTGTCGGTAGTCTTCATTTTATTGTGACAGGATTTTTTGGTTGGTGGGGAATTTTGCCCACGCACATCCGTAGAAACCGGGTTTTTTCCCATGTCTCTGGCTGTCACCAAATATTCTCGCAAAAACCAGGTTTCTGGGTTTACGCATCACCACTCATAGAAACCGGGTTTTTTTCCCATGTCTCAGGCTGTCACCAAATATTCTGGCAAAAACCAGGCCGGGTTTTTTTCCCATGTCTCAGGCTGTCACCAAATATTCTGGCAAAAACCAGGTTTCTGGGTTTACGCATCACCACCCGTAGAAACCGGGTTTTTTCCGATGTCTCTGACTGTCACCAAATATTCTCGCAAAAACCCGGTTTCTGGCCACCCGCGAGTCATCTAAGATAACGCCAAACTTCCTATAATAAATAAGCAACCCAAACATAAAGCTTTTATGTCTACTATTGAGCAAATCGAAGCCGCAATCCTGAAACTACCTGCCGACGACTATCAAAAACTGGTGCAATGGCTGCTAGATTTAGACTATCAACGCTGGAGCGAACAGCTCGAACAAGACATCCTTGCAGGTAAACTAGATTCTCTGGCAGAAGAAGCACTAGCTGAATTTGAATCAGGGCAATACCGGGTCATCTAATGCACTATACAACCAGCCGTTTTTGGAGTTGCTATGCTGCACTACCAGACAGTGTACAATCCACCGCCGATCGCGCTTATGAGCTCCTCAAAGTAGATCCTAGTCACCCATCACTGCACTTTAAAAAACTTGGCAAATACTGGTCAGTTCGAGCTGGGCAAAGTCATCGAGCTTTAGGTCAAGAAATCAAGCAAGGAATTCTCTGGTTCTGGATTGGTACTCACGCAGAATACGACAAATTAATTAATTAGTAAAAGTATGGATCGAGTAGAACAATATCGGAAAATAATTCAGCAACTCTTAACAGAGTATGTGACAGTTCCTATTGCTAATGGTGAAATTGACTCCCAACTGATTTTTGACATAGAACGCGATCGCTATCAAGTCACAGACGTTGGCTGGGATGGTAATCGCCGCGTTCACGGTTGTGCATTACATCTCGATATTATTGATGACAAAGTTTGGATACAGCATAATAGTACCGAAATGGCGATCGGTAGCGAACTCTCGAAAATGGGTATTCCCAATTCAGACATAATTCTCGGTTTTCAAGCACCTTACGTGCGACAATACACAGATTTTGGAGTCGCATAATCTGGGAATGAAAAAGGCTACACATTCTCATCCATCAAATATTTAAGCACCATTTCTCTCTTCACCCTGGATTGCAGTTTGTCTTTCCCGTTCAGCCTTCAATTTTCGCAATCTTTCCGCAGCCGGATATGGATTTGCTGCTTGCATTTTTCGCTGCTGATGTGACCATTTCAACCAATCTTGTATATATCGACTTACTGATTCCTTATTCAGCAAATAATACAAATTTGAACCAGTTGCGGTTGTTGGTGGGGAATTTGAGGCGATCGCACTTCAGGAAACTCAAAAAACGCTGATTTTAAGCTATCTATAAGAGTAGCAAAAAATCCCAGCACTTTTTGACGATCAATAAAAGAGATGAAAGCAACTAGCAATGGCATTTTCAGCGTTCGATCAATTCTTCAGGCTGACTAACTGATGGAGGAGAGACTGGAGAATTGATTGCCGTTGGAGTTAACGAGAAAATTGCTGCATCGGTTGTCTCGAAACAGTTTTCTTGACCAATTTTGTCCAGCAATCTGGTACGTTCTAACAAGTTTTTAACTTCAGACTGTAAGCCAGTCAAAAGGAGGCGACAGTCATGTCGTTTTAAATCGGAATAGATGTCTTCCAAGGCCACGAGTCCAGTAGTATCCATATTGGGCACGTACCGCATCCGCAAAATTAGATACTTCACTTCAGGTTCATCTCGCAGGAAGGTAACAAACCGTTCTGCTGCCCCAAAAAATACAGGCCCATCAACCCGATAAACGGCAATTTCTTTGCTCAATTCAAGGGGTATATTGGGTGGAAAGGCTTCTGTTTCGGGGATTTTCGTCAAATTGAGCTCGCTCATGCGCTTAATGAATAATGCCCCAGCAGCAATTAGCCCGACTTCCACCGCCAGCACCAAATCAAACAGAATCGTTACCATCCAAGTCAGCATCATGACGCCGAAGTCAGAGTAGGTGGCGCGCATCAGTAAGCCGATCGCTTCCCACTCAATCATTTGTACACTCGTCACCATCAAAATTCCTGCCAATGCTGCCAGGGGAATTTGAGCAGCTAAAGGTGCTAATGTCAAAACGATGATTGCCAATGCAGCCCCGTGAATGACTCCAGACAACCGGGTTCTGCCGCCCGATCGCACATTCACGGCTGTACGGGCGATCGCTCCTGTTGCTGGAATACCGCCAAAGAATGGGACTATAATGTTTGCCAAGCCTTGACCAATCAATTCGCGATCGCTGTTGTGTTTCTCGCTAACAGTCATACCATCGGCAACCACAGCAGATAGCAGCGATTCAATACTGCCCAATGCGGCTAAAGCTAATGCCGGATTAATCAATTCTCGGATCAGCGTAAAATCATTAGCGTGGGGAATTCCTTGGGGCATCGGCAACGATTGTGGGATAGAACCAATGGTGGGAACATCCAGGTGAAAGAAAGAGGCGATCGCCGTTGCCAGCACTAACCCTACCAATGAACCCGGTATAACAGTCGTAATCCTCGTCCAAAATAGCTTGGTCAGAATCACCACGGTTGCCAACCCGACGGCCTCCAAGTTTAATCCTTCCCAATGAGTAAAAGTCTGCCACAGTCCCGGTAAAAAATGTTCGCTGCGGGGCAACTGGAACCCAAAGAAATTATTCAACTGTCCGCAAAAAATAATCACAGCGATACCATTGGTAAAACCTGCTGTGACTGGATAGGGAATAAACTTGATCAGTCTACCTAGCTTGGCAACGCCCAGGGCAACTTGAATAATTCCTGCCATTACCCCGGCAATCCACACTTTCTCGATACCATACTTGGTAACAATCCCAATCAGGACTACCGCCATCGCTCCAGTCGGCCCTGTAATCTGCACCGGGGAACCACCAAACACTGCCGCCACGGTTCCCGCCACAATTGCCGTGTAGAGTCCTGCCTTGGGTTCGACACCACTGGCGACAGCGAACGCCAGGGCCAGAGGAAGAGCAACCACAGCGGCAGTCAGCCCACCAGTCAAATCACCTCGCCAATGCACAAAAGTGCGATCGAACCAAACCCGCAGACTACCCATGAAACTATTGGCTACTGTCATTGAGTTATCACTCCTGATGTCTTTGAATTTCTATATCTCAAAATTTCCAAAGTCTTGCGTAGATACTAACACTATTGCTAAATTAGTGAGTCGGGGAAACGTTTTAGAGCCCCGACTGCTTATAAGAAGTCGGGTATATGGATCTAATTTACCGTGCCGATGGTAGTTGGATTTCGATACCGAGTTTGTTGCTAACATCGATCGCACTTAAGGAAAATGAGAAAGTTCAGGTAAAATTTGGATAAAGTTCGGTAAGTGCGATCGAGAATAAAGATATTAATAGTAGTAAGAAGGCAAACCATTTCATAATTTGCTCTCTACTCTACTGCATAACCCGTATACTTCCGCATGAATGGCGGTTGAAATCCCCAAACAATATCTTCCTTTGGAACTCCTGCTATAACTAAATTTTCAGCAATATCATCTTCAGTCGCATTCCACTGAAGCCAGATTTTTCCGCCCTTAATATCAATGTGAATACTACAGTGATGAACTCTCTTTTGGTCATCCCAACCCACCAGAAAGACTTGGTAGTAATCTCGTTCTGTATCAAAAATTGTCTCGACTTCAATGTCTCCATGAGCTGGCTTGTGCTTGCCATACTCCTGCAACATTTTCTGCACAATTTCTCGATATTTGATTAATTTTTCCATTGTACAATTGCCTCATTTGCTATATCGTACACTATCATTTTTACCTGATTTTCCTCCACCCTTGCTTTCGGAAACTCCAGTTGAAAGAATTCTTCATAAGTTATTAACGGTACAGCCAAGTACAAAATGCGATCGCCTTCTTTTTGCTTTAGTGCTGCTCTATAATTGATGAACTGCCCTAATGCTCTATGAAATTCCGAGATTGGCGACGACTTTGCCAAAAAACTTTTGACCTCAACAGCAATTTTATCACCTTGCCTTTCTGCCGCAATCAGCTTTTCGGCTCCCAGGTCGATCGACATATCGACACCGCCCACACTAATTTGAAACGGATCGTGGGTGATGCGCCAACCCTCCTTTTGTAAAGCTGTTTTGACAACTTCATGAAAAACATCTTTGGCCGACATAATCAATTGATAAATAACTTACTTATTCCTATCATACCTCTTAACCGCTAAATACAATAGGAATGACGCACTCTGAATAAAGAAACCGGGTTTTCAGCGATTTTGTGGGTTGGAACGAAGTATTTCGTAAAAAACCCGGTTTCTGGGCCACATTTAACGTGCCGATCGCATCGGGATTTCGATACCAACTTTTTGACCAACATCGATCGCACTACTAGCAAAATCAGTCATACCTGCGATCGGAATCGCGATCGCAGTAGCCGCCCCAATCATCGCAGTCAAGCTCTTCTTTAACCTGGCTTTATTCCATTGGCCTTCCGGTTTCTTAATTTCCGCTTCGACATCTTCAATATCAATAATTATTCCATCGCGAATGTCTTCGGGAAACTGTGCGATACTTTCACGCATCGATGAAATCAGTTGCAGAAGTTCTGCCGTATTGGCGTTATTAATGCCACCAGAGGCTGTTTGTTGGGCATTGTCTTTCATTTCGTTCGCGATCGCCATGCTGCCGATTTGTGCACCTTGCAAGTTGTTGTTTTGAGGAGAATTTTGAGTCATTTTTGCTTCTAGTGTATTATTAATAGGTCTACTAACAGCTAGTTTAGCGATATCTACAAGGTCATCATATTCTCTGCCGTATTTGTCATCGCCCCTTTGCCTTCTGCGCCGAAGTTCGATCGACTCATACCCATCCAACAACGGCCGCAAATCCAGTTTAAGTTTAAGTTTCCCCACACGCACCGTATTCTCGCCCATCTCCTCCAATCCTAGCAACTCCTCGTAATCCAGCGGATCGGCATCGGGATAACCCGGAACCGGCACCCATTGACTGATTTCCAGATTCGCAAAAGAATTGTGGATTTTGCTAAACGTATCGCGAATCAGACTCAAAAAAGAACGGCGCGTCGATTCCCGCCCGCTAACGGCGATCGAGATTTTCTCATCTTCCGGGTCAGACTTAATTCGGGCGATATTGTACACCTCAGCGCCTTCGCGGTACTCCAGCATTACCCCCGTGCGCCAGCGGGTGCTGTTGTGGATTTTCTCGTGCATCAGGACGATGAAACGCGAGAGGATGCTGTCGGGGAGGATGCGGTAGTGATATTGAAATTCCAGGGTTTCGCCTTCGAGTTCGGTGTTTTCCGGTTCTTCTTTCGGCAAAATGCCGGGGATGAGGAAAGTCGGCGCGTTGCAATCGCTGAGGGGGAAGCAGAGTTGAAATTCGCCCATCAACTCGGTGAGACAGTTGTAACGGTGGCTGGGATATTTAGTTGAGTCGAGGATGCGGCTGAGGTCGGCGTAGGTGAGAATGCCTTTGGTTTTGACTTTGAGTTCGTCGTCGCTGAGGAGGGCATAGATGCCTTCTGTCACCCAGTGGGGATTGAGGATGTTGGTGGATTGCAGGATCGGGTGTTCGCGGAAGTTGAGGACAATGCCCAGGTTGTGCAGCAGTCCGATGAGTTGGGTTTGGTTGGTTTCTGCGAGGATGTTTTCTGTGGCGCAGATGGTGGCGTATTCGCTGATGCTGATGAAGTCTTTGTCGAGGTTTTCCAGGCGCTGCTTGACTTGGAACCAGCTTAG
>REAP01000276.1:0-941 GCA_004294385.1 Oscillatoriales cyanobacterium
CCTCTTGAATGTAGGGGCGGGTTTTACCAACCATAATTGCCTCAAACCCACAATCTCATAAACCCGCCCCCACCCACGTAAAATCGCCATCTACCTCTTTTAAAATACAACTGAAATATTGACGCTGAAATGGAACTTTTGCTAAACTAAGAGTCGATCGTGTCATCTACCACAAAGTAGAAATAGCCATCGCACTCAAATTGGGCCACAGAACCACAACACAGTACACCAATAGAAGCAAAAACCCCATGAAAACTCTACCTCAACTTAACCACACCCCCCAAAAAAAATTTTTGAATGGGGATTTTTGCTAGAGCAAAAATCCCCATTCAATCATCATCATTGACCCCACAATACCCGACAGCCACCACATAGCAAGCGGCATCAAACCAGGCACCGCCACCTACATCCTCAAAAGCCAGCCTAATGCCCTAGAACAAATCACCACAATCCTCGCTCAGCATACAGGCATCGAATCCCTACACATCATCTCCCACGGCAGCCCCGGCAACCTGTACTTAGGGACAACAGAACTAAATAGCAGCAACATAGAAAACTACAGCCAACAATTGCGACAATGGCGAAACGCCCTCACACCTAATGCCAGCATCATATTATATGGATGTAACGTAGCAGCAGGGGACTCCGGTAGCCAATTCCTAACTCAACTTTACCAACTCACCGGAGCCAACATCGCCGCCAACCCGCAACCAACAGGGAATGGGGAAAAAGGTGGCACATGGGAGATAGTCCAACAGATCCCCCCATCCCCCCAAAAGCCTCAACTTGCCCTCACAGAAACCAGCCTCAAAACCTACAGCGGCATACTAGGCCTCGCCCCCAAAGTTGACTTCACCACTGGCAGTAACCCCTACTCCGTGAGCATCGGCGACATCAACGGGGACGGCAAACCGGACTTAGCTGTGGCGAACAGGAGCGAC
>REAP01000276.1:952-7241 GCA_004294385.1 Oscillatoriales cyanobacterium
ACAGGAGCAGCAACAGTGCCTCCATCCTGCTTAACACTACAGCCACCAACGCCACCACCCCCACTTTTGCCACTAATGTTGACTTCACCACTGGCAGTAGCCCCTACTCCGTGAGCATCGGCGACATCAACGGGGACGGCAAACCGGACTTAGCTGTGGTGAACTTGAGCAGCAACAGTGCCTCCATCCTGCTTAACACTACTCCCAAAGTGACTGCTGTTACTGCTACCAATCTTGACAACAGCTACGGTGTAGGTTCTACTATCAATATCACTGTCACCTTCGATGCTGCTGTGACTGTAGATACTACAGGTGGTACGCCCCGACTGCAATTAGAAACAGGTACAACTGACCAATTTGCTACTTATGCTAGTGGTAGCGGTGGTACAGTCCTCACCTTCAATTATGTAGTACAAGCTGGGGATTCTGCTGCTGATTTAGAATATCTTGCCACAACTGCCCTCACCCTTAACGGCGGCACAATTAAAGAGACTGCGGCTACAGCCTGGGATGCCGATTTAACTCTTCCCGCCTTAGCCACAGCTAATTCCCTTGGTGGTAGTAAAGCCATCGTTATTGATACCGTTGCACCAACTGTTACTTTAAACTCAACATCACCAACCACCACAAACGCACCATTTTCAGTAACAGCAACCTTCAGCGAAACCGTCACAGGATTTACTTCAACTGACGTGACAGTTACTGGTACAACTTATAATTTCACAGTTACACCCACTGCTAGCGGCAATGTCACCGTAGATATCCCAGCGGCTACAGCCACAGATACCGCAGGTAACAACAATACCGCAGCCCCTCGACTTGTTCGCACTGCTGATATTACAGCACCAACTGTCACCTTAAACTCAACATCAACACCAACAGTAACTGGTTTATTTACCGTCACTGCTACCTTCAGTGAAAATGTCATCGGCTTTGATACTACTGATATCACCGTAGCCAATGCTGCTGTCGGAAACTTTGATGTCACACCTGCTGCTAGTGGTAATGTCACAGTGGATATTCCCACAGCTAAAGCTACGGATACAGCAGGTAATAATAACACCGCAGCCACTCAACTAACTCGCACTGCTAATATCACGATACCGATTATTGATGTCACCCCACCAAATGCTAACTTGGCGGCAATTTCTAACATTACTACAGCGGGTGGTACAACTCAGACATTGACAGTTACTTTCAGTGATAGTAGTGGAGTTGATGTTAGCAGTTTAGATAATTCTGACGTTGTTGTAAATTGGTCGGGCGGTGCTATTCCTGCTAGCTTTGTTAGTGTCAATACTAATAGCAATGGTACACCGCGCACAGCGACATATTCGTTTACGCCACCAGGGGGAAGTTGGGATAATGCTGATAATGCTACTTACACAGTTAATTTGCAACCATCGCAGGTGAAGGATGTTGTTGGCAATTTGTCTGCTGCTAGCGGTTTAGGTAATTTTAGTGTGAATATTCCCGCACCTGTCACAACTCCAACTCCGGTAACAACTCCAACTCCTGTCACAACTCCAACTCCGGTAACAACTCCAACTCCTGTCACAACTCCAACTCCGGTAACATCCAACTCCGGTAACAACTCCAACTCCTGTCACAACTCCAACTCCGACACCAGCTCCGGTAACAACTCCAACTCCGACACCAGCTCCGGTAACAACTCCAACTCCGACACCAACTCCGGTAACAACTCCAACTCCGACACCAACTCCGGTAACAACTCCAACTCCGACACCAACTCCGGTAACAACTCCAACTCCGGTAACAACTCCAACTCCGGTAACAACTCCAACTCCGACACCAACTCCAACTCCGGTAACAACTCCAACTCCGCCAACTCCGGTAACAACTCCAACTCCGGTAACAACTCCAACTCCGACACCAACTCCAACTCCGGTAACAACTCCAACTCCGACACCAACTCCGGTAACAACTCCAACTCCGGTAACAACTCCAACTCCGGTAACAACTCCAACTCCGGTAACAACTCCAACTCCGACACCAACTCCGGTAACAACTCCAACTCCGGTAACAACTCCAACTCCGACACCAACTCCAATAAGTAATAACATCCCCAATGATGACTGCATCTGCGACAAAATTGACTATCCCAACTTAAACCAACCGAATTCAGTTGAAAACACCATACTAGGTGGATCGACAATTCAAATAGGTACTGCCAAAAACGATGAATTTTTAGGTAGCAACAACGGCAATATATTCGATGCCATATCCGGGGATGATAACTTATATGGTGGCGACGGCGGTGACATCTTTAATGGCAATAAAGGCAAGGATTTTATCAGCGGTGGTAGTGGTGATGACATCTTATTTGGAGATGAAAATAATGACATCATTCTAGGTGACGAAGGCAATGATTTAATCTTCGGAGGTCAAGGCAATGACTCCCTAAATGGCGGCGAAGATGATGACATCATTTATGGAAATAGAAATGATGACTTCATCGATGGTGGTAAGGGTGATGACAACTTATTTGGAGGTAAAGGTGATGACATCATCCTTGGTAGTGAAGGTAATGATTCCCTGTTTGGAAATGAGGGTTCAGATACCATCTGTGGCGGGGCTGGTGATGATTTTGTCAGCGGTAACGAAGCAGCAGATATTCTGGGAGGGTGTGAAGGCAATGATACTCTTTTCGGAGGGGAAGATCGCGATACTCTCTTAGGTGGCAAAGGTGATGATCTCCTTTACGGAGATTTGGGGAATGATAGTTTGATTGGAGGTAGCGGTAACGATATCTTTGTCTTAAAATCCGGTCAAGGATTTGATATCATTGCTGATTTTACTGTTGGTCAAGATTTGATTGGACTTACCGGAGGTTTGAGTTTTGGACAGTTAGCAATAATTCAAAATACTCAGGGAACTTTGATTAAGAATGTCTTGACAGGGGAGGAGTTAGGCGTGATGATTGGAGTGAGTGCTAATGCGATTACTTCTGCTAATTTCCGGTTGATTTAGGGAATTGAAATATCTGAAAAGAAACCGGGTTTCTGGGAGTTGCTCACAGGCTAAGAAACCCGGTTTCTCAGATAATCTCGGTTGGGATACGAAATATCTGAAAAGAAACCGGGTTTCTGGGAATTACCCACAGGCTAAGAAACCCGGTTTCTCAGATAATCTCGGTTGGGAGATGAAATATCTGAAAAGAAACCGGGTTTCTGGGAATTACCCACGGGCTAAGAAACCCGGTTTCTCAGATAATCTCGGTTGGGAGATGAAATATCTGGAAAAGAAACCGGGTTTCTGGGAATTACCCACAGGCTAAGAAACCCGGTTTCTCAGATAATCTCGGTTGGGAGATGAAATATCTGGAAAAGAAACCGGGTTTCTGGGAATTACCCACGGGCTGATATGATGAATTTAAAATTATTTGTAAAGTGAACAACTCTATGGTACAATTGGAGATTGTGAATATTAATCAAAAGTAAAGTAATAAGCCGGGAGAAATTCAAATGACACAGCAAACCCTGCACGGAACCAGCCGTAAAAGAAAAAGAACCTCCGGTTTTCGCGCCAGAATGCGTACCGCAACTGGTCGATTGGTAATCAAGGCCCGCCGCAGCAAAGGTCGCCACCGTCTCGCAGTCTAGCACTGCGTTCAGTGACCCGATCGCGATCGCAGCCATGTTGCCCGAAACAAACCGACTCAAGCACCGAAAAGACTTCAGCGCCGTTTACCGCAAAGGAATGCGCCGTAATTCCGCTCATCTCAGCTTAAGAGCTTTGCGGAAACCAAAAAGCGTGACCTTAGCCCAACCGACAGCCGAAAAATCCTTGCAGCCCACTCGCACAGGCATTTCTATCAGCTTGAAGGTGAGCAAACGTGCTGTAGTCCGCAACCGGATTAAGCGCCAGATTCGTGCTGCTTTGCGACACCTATTGCCCCGATTAAAATTTGGTTGGGATTTAGTAATTGTCGTGCGTCCGATCGCACAAGAGTGCAATTATGCAGAAATTCTGCAAGAATTAGAGCAGTTGTTGGTAGAAGCCGAGGTACTAGATGGGAATTCGAGAGGAAACTTACTCCTGGCCCTGACTGTAGTGGGAATTCCCCTCGCAGTTGGAGCAATTGTCCGGGCTCTGTGGCTGCGCTATCGGATCACCAGCCGTCGCGTGTCAATCACTAGCGGTTGGATGGGTGGCGATCGCACTGATGTGATCTACTCAGATATAGTCAAAATTGTGACAGTACCACGCGGCTTTGGTAGCTATGGAGACATGGTGATCACGCTGAAAAGTGGCAGTCGCTTGGAACTCAGATCTATGCCGAAATTCCGATCGGTCTATGATTACATTAACGAAAAACTGCCCGCCGCAGCTCAAAAAACCAACGCAGCTCAAACTAAATAAGTCTGAAGTTAGTTCGAGTATTGGCAAATTCATTATCAAAAAACCGCTAACGGGCGATCGATCGATGGCCAATGTCCTAAGATAGACAAAAGTCTAAAAGTTGAGGCGTCCCGTATCCAGCGGTGGCAAATAGTTCTCAACAGTAAACATAGAGCACCTAAATTAACTCAAAGCGAATGGATTTTGGTATCTCATTTCTCTCCAGCAACCTCATGCTGCCGATCCTGGATTTTTTCTACGGGATCGTGCCAAGCTATGGTTTAGCGATTGTAGCTCTGACGCTAGTAATTCGCTTTGCTCTTTATCCTCTGAATGCAGGCTCTCTTCGCAATATGCGGCGCATGAAAGTCGCGCAGCCGTTGATGAAAGAACGAGTAGATCAAATTCAAAAACTCTATAAAGACAATCCTACTAAACAGCAGGAGGAAATGAGCCAAGTCTACAAAGAATTTGGTAATCCTCTAGCAGGATGTTTCCCATTAGTGCTGCAAATGCCAGTGCTGTTTGCGCTGTTTGCGACGCTGAGAGGTTCGCCATTTTCTGACATAAATTACACCGTTAACGTCCAAGTCTTGCCAAAAGAACAAATCGAAGTTGTTCAACCGCAAGCCTTTGCTACGCCACCGCAAAATATTTATGTCACAGGTACTTTTCACGCTCCAATTATTGGCGTAATTCCAGGCGGCGACAAACTCGCAGTCGGTGACAAAACCAAGATTGAATTTCAAACTCCAGAGGGTAAACCTCTCAGCGCTGTAGCGACAGAAAACAAGAGCGAAACAGACTTTGTACCCCGGTGGACAATCACTAAGGGCGAAGAACTAGCAAAGATAGATGAAGAGGGCAACATCGTAGCCATAGCAGCCGGTGATGTCACAGTTCAAGGCACAATCCCCGGATTGGCCACTAACAAAGGATTCCTGTTTATCGAAGCTCTAGGCCGCGTTGGTGCGATCGACCCAGATGGTACAATCCACTGGGATATTTTGGTCATGATCCTCGGCTTCGGCATCAGCTTGTATATCAACCAAACCCTTTCTGGACAAGCTCAAGGGCCAAATGACAATCCTCAGCAGGCTACAGTTAACAAACTGACACCTGTCATATTTTCGGGGATGTTTTTGTTCTTCCCCTTGCCCGCAGGCGTGTTGATGTATATGCTAATTGCTAACATCTTCCAAACAGTTCAATCGTTCATTTTATCACGAGAACCACTGCCGGAAAACCTACAAAAAATAGTGGATGAGGCAGAGGCGAAAACTAAAAAAGAGCAGGGATTAGATGCGCTTCCCTTTGAACCCAAGCGTCCCAAGAAAAAAGCTTGATGTTAACAATGAAAGACTCTCAAATGCAGCGCGGACAGCAATGGTTAGAAGAATTTCTCACCCTGTCTGCTATTCCGTCAAAAGTGGTATGTGAACAACAGGCAGATTGCTATTGGATGACTATAGATGATAGCAATCTGACTCCCGAACAAATTGCAATTTTGGTAGGGCCAAATGGTGATTCACTAGATGCCCTTCAGTATATTTGCAACACGGTTCTGAATATAGGTAACGAAGTAGAAGAGCCAACTGCTTATACAGTTGAACTCAATGGCTATCGAATTCGTCGCCAAGAGGAACTGCGCTCAATGGCAGAATACTCAGCACAGCAAGCCCGGATGACTGGAGTTGAAGTTGAACTGAAATCGCTCTCTTCGTCAGAGCGCCGTCAAGTACACGGCTTTTTGAGCGAATCTGCGGATATAGAAACTTACAGTCAAGGACAAGAACCCGATCGACGTTTGGTAGTTCGGTTACGGTGAGGATAGAAGGAGGTTCGGCAACGGATTCTGTAACGGATTTAACGGATATCGCGGATAGAAGGAGGTTCGGCAACGGATTCTGTAACGGATTTAACGGAT
>REAP01000277.1 GCA_004294385.1 Oscillatoriales cyanobacterium
TTAATGAGTTGACAGACAGACAACAACCTCAATCCTGACTTGGCTATTCTTGGCTTTTCCGGTTTTTGAATCTTTTAATTACAGGCAGTATAGCTAGGGGAAATAGCGTCCCTAAGTAGCGCCTACGCTAATTTAAAACAAGTTTGCTGAGATTATTTCCAAACATTATCACAGTATCAAAGCTCACCACAATCCGAAAATTTACTGAATTGAGTGGCATCCAGAGAACGAAATTAAATTTCACCTAGTAATATTATCTACGCCTGAAGGAAGATTTAAGATAAAATCTTGACTTTTGTAGCTAAAAAGTTTCAATGGATACTGTTTTTTGCCGTAGTTCATAACGATGCCTTTGATTTCCCTGATTAATGAGTTGACAGACAGACAACAACCTAAACCCTGACTTGGCTATTCTTGGTTTTTCCGGTTTCTGAGTCTTTTAATTACAGGTAATATAGCTAGGGCTAATAAAGTTCCTAATCCGGTGGTTGGTTCGGGAACGGCTTCTGCCGAGAGTGCATCATCGTCGGTATTTTTAGCTGAGACTTTTGGAATTTCTGCGGTAAGAGTATCGTCAACATACGAGAGTTCTGGGTCTTCAAGTAAGTCGGCACTTATGCCTGCTAAATCTACTTGGTTTTCATTGTTATCCTCTGAAGATAGTTCTGGGTCTTGAAGTAAATCGGCACTGATGCTTCCTATATCTGCGTTATTTTCGTCGTTTTCTGTTGAAGATAATTCTGGGTCTTCAAGTAAGTCGCTGCTGATGCTTCCTATATCTGCGTTATTTTCGTTGCTGTCTGTTGAAGATAATTCTGGATTTTCCAGCAAATCACGACTGACGCCAGCTACCTTCGCATTGTTCAAATTGCTGGAAGTTGATGATAATTCTGGGTCTTCGAGTAAGTCGCTGCTACTGCTCTCAAAAAGTGAGCTTGAACGAAAGCTTTGGGCATTCGCGTTTGCTACCCCAAAACTGGCAACTACCTGAATCGGACGCCCGCCCGGACGGGGTGCGGGTGCTGGGCGTGGACTCGGTGCTGGCGAACTGGGTTTGGGAAAGGGTGAGGGTGATGTAATAGTTGTTGATGTTGAGACAACGACAGTTGATGATGTTGACCCTAGTGGAGATGAAGTCCAAGGTGTCGAAGTCCAAGGTGTTGAAGTCCAAGGTGTTGAAGTCCAAGGTGTTGAAGTCCAAGGTGTTGAAGTCCAAGGTGTCGAAGTCCAAGGTGTCGAAGTCCACGGTGTCGAAGTCCACGGTGTTGGTGACGGGCTTGGCCGAGGTGTTGGACGCAGGGTTGGTCGTGGGATCGGACGTGGAGTGGGAACTGGACGTACACTGTTGATTGGTACTGGCGCCGGAGTCACACACCCACCGCCACCGCTAGCACTGGAACAAGGTTTAGGAGTAGGATTTGGGGTGAATTTACTCGTCCAACCCCATGAAATACCGTTATAAATTTTAACCTTTGGAGCAACATTAGCTTTATTTGATGTTACCAATTCTGCCAAGTATAATTCAAAACTCCAGTCATTGTTATACAGGTAACTTGGTTGTGGATTTTGTGTGGGGTTATAGGCAACATCGATCATAGAATATGAAGGTTGTCCTGTTTGAGGATTAGCCCTTCCAAAATAATTACCTGGATAGAAAAGACGGTTAGGAAGTGAGTCAATTACATCGAAAGACGTACCGGTGAAACCAGAGCCAATAACTCTTATTTCCTGACCGCCACTATTAACCTTTGCTCTTTGAATCCAGGCAACATTATTAAGGTTTGGCGCATCATCACGAGTTCGCTCATAATCTACAGAAATAGATGCTCCAATTCCATTTCTAATGCCGCCAAAAGGAATATTAAAAAATCCTGGATAATTCTGAGCCACCTCAGCTCCGCATCCAGTTATGGGAGCGCAGGGGTAGTAAGTCAGAATATTAAAATTCCCTTTTAAATTTCCACCCCTTTCAAATTTCAAGCCTCCATAAGATTGTGTGAGTGTTTTCAGAAAGTCAGATGTCCCACCTCGTTGTATTTCATTGATTTTATTGGTGCTGACAGTGACAATTCCATTGATATTAGTATCGGGAATACTTACCTGTGCAGAGACTGATTGACTGCTTGTTTGACCTTTAATATTAAAGGCAAAACTTAACTCGCAGCTCCGCTCTATCATTACCATTGTCACTAATATTACCAAGGAATATTTGGAGTATTTCATTAGCGTAAGTTCTCCTTTGCAAATAGCTGGATTTTGGGGGAATATATAGACTGTAGTGAAAGAAGTCAGATTCAAGGTTGGATCAAGTTGATTTCTACCCAATTGCTAAAAAACGATCCTTTGATAACTCCTTTAAACTGCCTGAGTCCTCGAACATCTTCATCATAATACTGTCCTTCGTGATCGTAATTGTATTTAAATCGAACCCGAGAAATGCCTGGATTGAAGCCTCCGAATGACCATGAACGACCATGATTAACATCATCGATAATAAGTCGAAGCATATTTTCATTCCAGAAGAAACCACCATCCCAAAAAAATGAGAAGCTTTCTGTTGGTAGAAGTAATGGAAAATTACTTTTTTCAAGAATTCCCAGCCTGAATTGAACCGCTCCAGCAAAAAGTAATTCATCATTGAAGTTGATGAATTCTGGGGTAAGGTGAGACAGACTAAAACGCACGGGTTCTGAGGTATTGTTGGTAATGCGAATACCCAATCGTATTGGTGTTAATACACCCGATCGATTTTCTGGTATTTTTAATACAGGTTCCGATACTACAGTCTCAAAAGTGATAGCATCTACTGGAACTGTATTGTTAGCATTTGACTGCCAAAAGATCGAGTCAGTATTTTTTCCTGTTCTGGTATTTACCAATGCGATCTCTTCATGAGCAAAACCACCTAGTGATACTCCTACAGAAAGTAATAAAATCATCAGAAATAGGAAAAAATGCTTCATAATTTCACCCTCTGAATTACCAAATCATCAACGGAAAAACCAGAACCAAATAATCACACCAATTATGATCAGCCAAAACAACTTCCCCCAACTCCCACTCGACTGTCCAGGCTGTTTGACCAAAGTATACCTGTAATATCCCAAAACTTGCCCGGATTCGTTTTGA
>REAP01000057.1 GCA_004294385.1 Oscillatoriales cyanobacterium
GTTAGAAACAGGAACCTCTATCGGTAGTGGTGGTAAGCTTGGTGTTGGGCCAATTGCTTGGGAAGTGTTGACAATTGTACCGGGATTGTCTCGAAATCTTAAACCGTAAGGAATATTAATTGCTAATAACGGCACGGCGCTGGGGTTCGCGCTGCTAAATTCAAAGCCGTTATTAAAAACAATACTATCAGCGGTTGAACCGATAAATGAGCCGCGCAAATCTAATCGAGCATTCGGGCCGAAGATAATTCCTTTCGGATTAATTAAAAATAAGTTGGCGTTTCCTTGTACTCCTAATGTTCCTAAAATATTGGAAGAATTGCTACCTGTGACCCGGGTGAAAATATTAGCAATGCCGTTAGGATTGGCAAAATATGCGCCTCTGCCTTCACCGATGTTGAATTCGCGGAAACTGTGAAAAAGATTAACACCACGACTTGCACCGCCTTCTATGCGGTCTGATGGTAGGTTGTTGATGGTGTCGGGTACTGTGCGGGAGTTTTCAGTGCCTAAAGTGCGATCGGGGACAATTTGAGCGAGAGTGGCAGTGGGAAATAGTAAGAATAAAGTAAATAATAGGACAGAAGATAGGCGGGACATAGTTAAATTGCTCCAGATATTATGGGAAATAAAAAATAGAATAGTCAGATATTCGACTTCTTAAGTATCGTAATTCATATTACCCACCATTAGGAGACGGCAGTGCCGTTTCCCTACCGCGATTCATTGTAGGGAAACGGCACGTGCAGTCTCCTCCGTTTCTACCATTCCGGTAACACCTGAGATTTTGCACCAATGTCAGTAACAGGCAAGATGCCTGTTCCACAAAGAGTTAATTTTCTTGTGGAACAGGCATCTTGCCTGTTCATAAAAGGCTGATTGAGAATGGTGCAACATCTCAGGTGTTACCGGATTTGATATTAGTCACGATTTGGTGGGCCTAAGTCATTAGGTAAATCGTTCAGCGTTTTTCCGAGAGCTTCGCAAAGAGCTTTCATTTGAACAATTGTGAGTTCGGGTTCGTCTATTCCCCGTTCCCAGTTGCTGATTGCTTGCTGAGTTAGAGTTTTTGCGCCCGTTTTATCAGGAATTTGCTTGGCTAAAGCCGATTGTGACAAACCAGCAGCTTCTCGCAATATTTGCAGTGCTGGTATATCTTTGGACTCTTGAGCTTGTTTCTTTTTAGACATATCATAGAAATTTACAAGCAAACTTGTTGACAAGACAAAGTTTTACAAGTATGCTTTTAAATATAGGACAACGAAAAGTTGGCTTGTGTAGCCGGACGGTGGAAACGCTTTGGTTTATTGTATCAAAGTATCCAACATTAAGACAAAGACTTTTCTGCACTTGGCGATCGCACTATTTCTGTGATATCCTTCGCTTCCCCGAACTATTCCCGATTATGCCCACATCCATTGACAACTTCTATGTAGGCGATGTCGCCTTCAACTTTCACTTTGCAGGCCCGCTTCTAGACTTTGAAGAAGAAATCCAAAGTCAATCACCCTTTCACGATTTAGACTACCTAACTGGCGAAATAAAAAGGGGCTTCCTAGACTATGTGCGCCAAGGAATCATGCTGGATGCGATCCGAAGATTACGATTGTACAAAGACCAGTTCAAAACCTTTAAAAATTACTGCGAAAAAGCATTAGGTAGACAGTATTTTTACTGTACCCAAATTATCAAAGCTGCGGGGATTTGTCTGCGCTTAATTAAAGCCGGATTTGAGATTTTGCCTAGTTGTGTTGCTCAGGTTGTCCCTTTGTTTAAACACGCAGTCACCGACCAATATGGCGACTGTCCTTTGCAGGAAAAGTGGCAAGAAGTTGTGGATGTAGTCCCAAAAGAAAAGATTACCGCAGTCACGATTAGCGAAACAGTTGATAACAATCCCGAACTGCGACTCAAACAAATTAAGATTAAAACCGACACCTACGCTCTTTTAGCTAAAAAAGCAGCCACAGCGGGACAATCTATTTCAGAATTTTTGGCAAGATTGGTTAATGAATACAATCCCAGAGATTTAGAAGAATCAGCGGAACATACTCCCGAACAAGAGGATATTTTAGATAAATTAGATGAGGAGTTTAAGAAGCCCGTAACGGAACAAAGGTTAACTTCGACTAAGGGCAAAAAATCTCAGGGTTTTGGGGTGAAAGTTGAGTCTAAAGGTGCTAGACTGGAAGTTAAGACTAAAGGTACGGAAGATCAAGTTCAGGCTAAAAGTTCGGTAGAGAAAGTTAAGTTGAAAAATCGGCAAACTGAAATTCAAGGGGAGAAACGGTCGAATTCATTTGAGGATAAGAATCATGAAATCATCGGCGAAAAATCTCATCCTGGGTCAACAGCAACTAAGGGAAGTTGTAGTGAGGAAAATTCAGTGCCACCTGATTAAAACTGCTGTGTTGAATTTCTCGCCAATATAGCAACCGTGTTGGCGGTTGGTACAGAGTCCCGGCTTGTTGAAGTGCTGCGGGGCTCTGGTGTTCGGGGTTTGTTGGGTGCGATGTGGTGCGATCGCGATCGCCACATAAGGTAACATAGATTTATCGAAACGATTGAGCCAACTCATTCATACTGAGTTAGACTAAATATTACAGTATAAGTCTAAGGAGTAGTTTTTTTAGGAAACCACAGGAGGCAGCGTGACATTAGGCATAGACACCAGGCAATTAATATCTTATGAGAAACCACCAGTTAATGAGGTGATTTGCAGTGTTTTGTTCGACCCTATAGAAGCCTTGCTCACTCCCCATATCGGCTTGTTATGGCAGAGGTTTCAACCTGACTACCCGTTTTGCAACGATGTTACTCCTGTAGCGCCAAACGTAGAAGTTTTCAACGATCAAGTTATTGAAACTGTGCTGAAATTAAGTAATATCCCTCCTTTACCCAGAGTATGGTTTATTAGCTCTGATGAAACAAAGGTTGTGCAAATCCAGCGAGATCGGCTGATTCATAACTGGAGAAAAATTAGTTCAAATAGTGATTGTCCCAGATATGAAAGCCTTATTCAAGCATTTCAAAACCATTTAAAAAGCTTTAATGATTTCCTACAAGAGGCTGATCTAGGTACTATTCAGATACGTCAATATGAACTAAGTTATGTCAATCAAATTTCTCAAGGAGAAGGATGGGAAACTCTGGAGGATCTTGGCAAAATTTTCCCTGACTTTAAATGGCAAAACAGTGTAGAGCGATTTCTGCCAAAACCTCAATATATTCATTGGAATACAACGTTTGATTTGCCAGAAGATTTTGGAAGATTACACATATCTATCACCAATGGACTTGCCAACAACCATCCTACTCTTTTTTTTGCATTAACTGTTCGAGGGATGGGCAATTATAGCTCTTTTGATTTAATGCAAAATTGGTTTGATATTGCACATGAATGGACTGTAAAGGCATTTGCTGATTTAACCGATCAGAAAATCCAGACAAATATTTGGAAGCGGAGAGACTAAAGATTATGATTACGACTTTATCTCCATTGAAGGAAGTTGATCAAGAAGAATTAGCAATTTCTTTAACAAGATTCCCAGAACCAAAAGAACGGCGTGGTAGATTTTTGCCGTCTCCAAGCAGTGATTGGTCACAAAATTTACCCCGTATACCTAAGAAAGTTGAGGCTATCCATCGTCAGGAACAACGCCACCAAAATCTTCGGCTATATCTTGACTCACTAAAAAATGAAGCAAAAGTTATGGGAGAAACACAATTTTCGGAAAGAGTTCTCAATTTATCTTGGTGTGTATGGGAAAAACTAAAAAATTCGTTTCAAGCAAGAGGAATGTGGTTGGAGGTTCCAGATGCTTGTCCAGGTTCAAAAGATGATTTTATGTACACTTGGTCAAAATCTGAACACTACTTAGAGTGTGAGATTTTTGGTAATGGTGAGATAGAATTTTTCTACCGTAACAGAAACACTGGAGTAGTTTGGGGAGAAGATATGACGCTGGAACAGGATTTTTCGGCTGATATTTTGGACAAAGCTTTGCTCTTTATCGAATAAGTTATTCAAAATGGATTCAGTTGGATCTAATTTAACTCCAATACCCGATGCTTGTTGCGTCCTTAGACTTGCTCGACCGCCTAAAGACTTTGCAGAAAATGGCAATATCTCAGCGATCCAATTGAATGAGGAATTTACTCTGTCATCTGATGATAAAATGTCATATCCACCTCATCTGAGCGTTTGGGTTGACTCTCTTACAACACCTGAACAAGCTTACAAATTCCTTGCAGAAAACTCGCCTCGGAAATTAGTTCTTCGTCTCAAAGTCAATGAAATATGTAAAATCCAAGGGAATTTTGGGGAATCCACCTATCCTAATTTGTTAAATGTTATATGGGTTCACCTTTTCGATGAAATAGATGGTAAGCGTATTAGAGATTGTCGCGCTGGTGCTGATGGTCATTCTGGAATCATCGGACTGGATGAGAAATCTGTCCCCGAAGGATTAAGCAAAAATCAGCAGAAGATTCTTCGTAAGGATTTGCGATCTAAATTAGCAGAACTTGCTTCTAAGGATTGTTTTCAAATTCCCGACTTATAGATAATATCTCAGTTATAGTGATATTGGGGCTTGTGCGGATGATCGGTGCGGTGCGTGCGATCTCGGCGACTTTTATCCTAGTTGCTGTTGTCTAGTGTATTGACATATTGCTGCTATAAGTGCTATAATTATATCTTCTATTATTCAAAATAAAAAAAACATTTTTAAGTAATGTTATTATGTTACTCATGGTGCTAGTCTATGTAACTATGAGTTAGCCAAAAACTCTTCTATACCTTTTTTTAAAGCTGAGGGAGGTTCTTATGCTGAGACAACAAAGCAAAGTGGCGAGGACAAGAAGCCCTATCAAAAAAAATATGCCTCTAAGTCGGGCAACCTTGACTCACTTGAATATAGAGCGTCTTAAGGGAACTTTATCATATTTTTCCCATTTGAACGCTACTGGAGAAATCAGTGATAAGTCTTATGAGGCTTTGGTTCGTTATGCTTGTGCAGTTTTTATTGAAACAGGAATCGAGGAGATAGTTCAAAACTCTTTAGAGCAAAAGCTGGAATCTTTTCTGCTGAGTAGAATTTTGAGAATGGATAACTTGCTATCTGAGCAAGAAGAAAGTAGTTTGAATTTGGATATTTCTAGACTTTTAAAGAGTAGATAAGATGTCTGAACAAGAATCTCAATCAGAAAAAAAACCAGATCCCAAAAAGGCGGAAGATTTGGAGAGTGGAGATTTAGAGGGTATTTCCTCAGAATTAGAAAATCTCCCTCCTGAAGTCAAGAGATTTATGCAAGCAACTCTGTCTATGCAACGGATTTCTACACCTTTGGTTTCACCGATACTAGAAAAAGTTAATGAAAATCATATTTCCAAAATCCTTGAAATTGCAGAAAAAGAGGATGAAAGACTATTTGCTGATACGCAGTCAGCCCGAAAATACACACTGATTAATACTATTCTGATTTTAGGCTTCTTTGGATTTTTGACTGTTTTTTTAGTTAACAAGGATATCGCTGTTTATCAAGAGATTCTAAAAATTATTATAATATTTGGCGGTGGTTTGGGAAGTGGTTTCGGATTAAAGGGGTATTTGGACAGAAAAAATAAGTAACCTTTGTTTTTATTCGGGATTCAATTTTAGAATCTGTGCAAGCGAGATTATTGACAGTCAGCGGAAATAAGTAGCCAATGCGTTAGTTAGAAGGTTGATAAAAATTAGAAGGTTGATAAAATTCTAATTATTATGGGTTGTTCAACCAAATTCAGTGGATTCGATCGCCCAAACCCACAAAACCCACCTACCCACCAAACTCTACCATATTTACCGATCGCGACAAACTCCACTGGAGAACCGGGGTATAATCAAATCAGAGTCCCGAATTATCCTAGTTTAAAGCGAAATTATGGTCGAACTATCCTGTAAAAGCGAATATGCAATCTTGGCCCTGCTGGAACTCGCCGATCGCTATGATGAAGGTGAACCTATGCAAATTCGTCAGATAGCCGCTGAGCAAAATATTCCCGATCGCTACCTCGAACAATTACTAGCTACAATGAGACGCTGTGGCCTCATCCGCAGTCAACGAGGAGCCAAGGGAGGTTATATTCTGGCCAGGGAACCCTGGAAAATTACACTCCTAGAAATCATCAACTGTCTCGAAGGCCCTGATTTCGATCGCTCCGAAAAAGACTCCCCAGCTCAAACCGTAGAAAGTGCCGTGATTTGGGAAGTTTGGCAAGAAGCGCGATCGATTGCCAACTCCGTTTTACAGAAATACACGCTGCAAGATTTGTGCGAAAAACGCAATGGCAGACGGCAGCTCAATATCATGTATTACATCTAGTCAAGGATATTAGACCAGAAAATCTGTAATTATTAGAAATTACCCTCAACAAACAACTGACAAAAATTATGCGTATTGCTCACAACATTACAGAATTGGTAGGCCGGACACCCCTAGTCCAACTCAACCGTATTCCCCAAGCTGAAGGCTGCTTAGCCCGGATTGTCGTCAAACTAGAAGGCATGAATCCCGCAGCCTCCGTCAAAGACCGTATCGGTGTCAATATGGTGAATACAGCCGAAGCCGAAGGCTTGATTACCCCAGGCAAAACGGTTTTAGTGGAACCGACCTCTGGTAATACCGGAATCGCCTTGGCAATGGTGGCGGCGGCTAAGGGTTATAAGTTGATTTTGACAATGCCGGATACGATGAGCACGGAACGTCGATCGATGTTGCGCGCTTACGGGGCTCAATTAGAACTAACTCCGGGAGTTGAGGGCATGACTGGCTGCATCCGTCGCGCTCAAGAGATTGTTGACAAAACGCCCGATGCGTATATGTTGCAGCAGTTTCGGAATCCCGCTAACCCGCAGGTTCACCGGGAAACAACGGCTGAGGAAATTTGGGAAGATACAGATGGCGAAGTCGATTTCCTGATTTCTGGGGTTGGAACTGGTGGTACGCTGACTGGTATCTCCGAGGTGATCAGGGCACGGAAACCTGGATTTAAGGCGATCGCAGTTGAACCCACCAACAGTCAGGTATTATCCGGTGGTAAGCCTGGGCCTCACAAGATTCAAGGTATTGGCGCTGGTTTTGTGCCGCCGGTATTGAATGTAAGTGCGATCGATGAGATTGTAATTGTTAGCGATGACGAGGCGATCGTTTATGGACGTCGTTTAGCCAGGGAAGAAGGACTTTTGTCCGGTATTTCCAGCGGTGCGGCATTGTGTGCGGCATTGAAAATTGGCAAGCGTCCCGAAAATGCCGGGAAATTGATCGTGATGATTCAGCCTAGTTTCGGCGAACGCTATCTCAGCACTCCCTTATTCCAAGATCCAGAACTCAATCTAGCCGTGGCTGTCCACTAGATTCGCTTTGAACTGAAGTCCTAGAAACTGAGAGCAGAGCGTATAAGCTGTTACGCATTTAAAATAGTATTGTAGGGTGCGTCAGCCCACAGCGTTTACCTTAGCCTTTAAGGCGATCGAGCTGACGCACCCTACAGGCCTCGTTAGTGGTTTAAATGCGTAACAGCTTAATAGACATAGACATCGACCATATTGATTGTGGAACAGGCATCTTGCCTGTTCAATAGTGGCTTTTTTGGAAATGTCTAATGTACGCTCTGCTTCATTTATACTTGTTGTAAATTAGATTGTACTTCCGGCTTCAAAAGAATGGATTTTTCAATAAAATAGATTTATGATATAGCAGTCGCCAAGGCACTTTAGTCATTCTTCCCTGAGCGAAATCGAAGAGCCTTCTTCGCGGTTTATGAGCGTAGTCGAAAGATCTTATTCCCGTTCCCTGAGCGTAGTCGAAGGGTCTTCTTCCTTCTTCCTTCTTCCTTCTTCCTTCTTCCTTCTTCCTTCTTCCTTCTTCTCTAAAAGTGTATCTTCCGTGATTAATCATTACCAAACCCTAAACATAAACCCAACCGCAACACAAGCCGAGATTAAACAAGCCTACCGCCGTTTAGTCAAACTATTCCATCCAGATAGCAACAGCAAAACCGCAAGTCACGAAGAAATTGTCCGCCTGAATGTAGCCTATGAAATACTAGGAGATGCCCAAAAAAGACAATCATACGATCGCCAAATTGCTCCAGAAACTCCACAGCCAGCACAACCCACATCCAATGAAAACATTAGCCGCCAGCAACAACAAACTGCACGGGATGCTGACGAACACATGGAACAGTGGCTAATCAAAGTATACAAGCCCATTAATCGAGTTCTCAACAACATATTGAAACCACTCAAAAAGGAAATTGACGAATTATCAGCAGACCCTTTTGATGACGAATTGCTCGAAAAATTTCAAACTTATATAGAAAAAAGTCGCGACTTCCTCAACAAAGCTCAAAACTTTTTACGTTCAATGCCCAATCCATCTAACGTAGCCGGAGTTGCAGCTTATCTTTATCACTGCATCAATCAAATCGGAGATGGCATAGAAGAACTACATTTATTTACCTTAAACTACGATGATAGGCACTTGCATACAGGTCAAGAACTGTTTAGAATTGCCAGTAGACTGCGCCGAGAAGCACAAGCCGAATTAAAAATAAAAGGTTAATGTCAAAACTTTCGTCACTCGGAAGTGTTGCCATGTGTGTATCCATTGTTCCCCATAAAGTGTTCGCTAGACACGCTAACTCAGGAACCAGAGATGGTAAAATTCTATCTTGCTATCTTGTTGTCTGAATAACGCGACCTTTTGATATTTGAGAAAGGTTGAATTAAATTAATGGAAAAATCAAGAAACATGATCAAACTTCCACTGGTACGCACAGCAGCCGCACTGGCTAGTTCAGCACTTTTAACCATCGGCGCGATGGGATCAGCTCTAGCATTTACTTTTGACGAAACAGAAATCAGTCAAGATCGAGTAATTGCGATCGCCCAACCACGCAGTTTTGGTGGCTATCAATTGCTAATTGTAGAACAAGTATCTGACAAGCGACAGTGCTGGACAGAAAGTGGCTCTAAGCCAGTGACAGTCGATCCACTATTGGTAACATTTGATTTTACTGGTATTTGCGGTCGCGCTACTGACAGTAATGGTTTTTCAATTCGCATGAGCGGCACCGACTTGGCATTAAAATATACCCTGGAATTACAAAAGGTCAACGGTGATGTTTTACTAATGGGAACTCCCATAGATCTCAAAGGTGAATCGGTGATTATCGGCAGAACCAATGGTGATGCTAACGGCTTTATGAAAATTACTCTAGATCCAGCTTGGCGCTTCGCTAAGAGGTCTTATCAAGGCAAGGTATTAGGTCACTTCTATTTCACTACCAATCAACCTGCACCGGGAGGTATCGGCGGCAATACCGGAGGCAATACCGGAGGCAATACTGGTGGAAATACTGGTGGAAATACTGGTGGAAACACTGGTGGAAACACTGGTGGAAACACTGGTGGAAACACTGGTGGAAACACTGGTGGAAACACTGGTGGAAACACTGGCGGCAATACTGGTAATCCTAGCTTTACAGACATTTCCAACGATATTTACTCATCTGAAATCAAAGAAGCAGTGAGCCTGGGATTTGTAGCCGGGTTTGCTCAAGATAATACTTTTCGACCGAAACTTCCTGTAACTAGAGAAGAATTGGTATCATTAGTATTGGAATCCTTGAAAACAATCCCAAGCGCTAATATCGCATTTCCTAAGACTATTGCTTCCCGTCCTTATAGCGACGTTGATGTTGCCCGCTGGAGTGCAGCTAAAGTTCTATTTGCGCGGGACAATAAGATAGTCAGCGGCTACAAAGATGGAACTTTTAAACCTACCCAGCCAGTCACTCGCGCTGAATTGATGGCGGTACTTCGTCGGGCGGCGGAATTCGGTTTGGTGGCGCGGGGAATGAAACCGGATTTAATTGCTAAACAGCAACCTAAAGATTTTTCAGACACTCAGAGTCATTGGGCGGCGGCGATTGTGACTCAAATGTCTGCTTATTGTTCTGTTGCTTCGTCTCTCAATGAAACTGGAAATCGGTTTGCTCCCGATAATTCTGCACAGCGCAATTATGCAGCAGCAGCTACTTTGCGAATGCTGAAGTGCGTTAAGACTCAGTAATAGCCAATAGATAGCCGACTTCTTGAAGAAGTCGGTTATCTGGGTATTGTATTTTTTTAAGAATGATAGAGTCCAAGGCAGTGCCGTGTCCCTACAATGTTATTTTCGGTAGGGAAACGGCACTGCCGTCTCCTAATTTTGGCTACTAATAATTCCGACGCAACCGGAATTGATTTCACGCGACACCATAATCGGTATACTGCCGCTTGTATGGCGGTTGCAATCCCAAAACAATATCTTCTCTCGGCACTCCCATCGCAACCAATTCCTCCGCAGGATTTTGGTCAGTTAAATTTTGCTGAAGCCAGATTTTGCCATCTTTGATATCAATGTGAATGATGGTTCGATAAATCCGACTTAACTCTTGCCAGCCGACATTCATCCATTGATAATGATCTCGTTCTGTGTCTAGAATAAGTTGAACTTCGACTTCATCATCGGAGACATCATCTTCAGCATAATAGTTTATTAATGTCTGAACATACTGACGATATTGAGCTAGTTTGTCCATTGCACAATTACCTCATTTCTTGGATGGTATACGATTAGCAACACCTGATACTGTTGTACCGCAGTTTGAGTAAACTCGTACTGAAAAAATGTTTCATATACGTCAAATGGCACTGCCAAGTACAATTTTCGATTAGGTTCAACCGATGCGAGAGCAAGCCGATAACTGAGAAATTGTCCCAATGCAGCATAAAAGTCTGTAATTGCAGAGGAATTGAGGAAGCTTTTGATTTCGACTGCAATTTTCTCCCCTTCTCGCTCCGCTGCGACTAATTTTTCTGCTCCCAAATCGACCAGAAAGTTAACATTACCAAACTTAAACTTCAGCGGATCGGCAGTAATTACCCACTGTTCTTTTTGAAGTGCTCGTTTTACAGATTCGTGGAAGGTATCTTTGGCAGACACAGGAAAAATCTCAACACGATTACGAATAACAATAATTATACCTAATTGGCGGTATACTGTCAATCGGTAGAATACTAATTTTAGAAATAGTTTTAAGTTTTGATTTGATGAGGACTTTAGTCCTCATATTATTTGTTTCCTGATTCTGTTTCCTTGCGTTTCTTCTTGGAAGCTGGTTTTCGAGCTTTTGGAGCGGGGATTATTTCTTGCTCTTCCAAAATAACATCTTCTTCGGTTAATTTGCACAAGTCATTCAATGAAAGTTTTTGTTGGGATTCGAGTTCATTCAACAAGTTTGATGCTGTTTCTAATATTTGCTTTCCCTGTCGTACTTGGATATTAGTTTGATTTTCGATCGCATCAAACAACACAAAAATTGATATTGTTTGCCAAATATTCAAATCGTCGCCAACTACATCACACTTTGTGACGATTTTACCCTCGGCTGGTATGTGAATTCCTAAGCCAGAATCTTGAATTAGTGGCTGGATTTCTGTTATACTTAAATTGGCAATGTCAGAAATTTGATGTTCTAGTAATATTAAATCTGCTAAATCTGGTAAGTCGATAGTTTCTGTCCGTAGAGAGTCGAAATTAAAGGTAAGAGTTTGATTTAATGGATCGGAAATGGCATAAATTGATTGAATTTGCGACTTACTAACCGCACCTAAATCATGAAAATCTCGTCCTCCCGGCGCGATCGCAATTTTGCCCATTCCAGACACCTCCAAGATGTCCAAACTCACCAAAGTCGTTGCTGTAGTCTTCACAAAAACCTCGTCTAAGCCCAGCAAATCAGCCAATTCCTTCAACGTTGGCGCAGGTACAAACTCGATACAAGCCCGCAGGATGAACTCTTCGAGCACGTTAAATTCACGAGGTTCGCTAATTGTCACCTCCAAAGGTGTTTGTCGCCTCGCACAGCGGAATTGACGCGCCGCCAAAACTGACAAACCGGGATTTTGTTGCTCAATTTGTTCGACAATCCCGCTTAAATTAGTATCAATCGGTTTAGTTGATGACGCTAGAAACATCTACAAAACCTCCAAAATAACGCACAATTTTTGAAACTTCCTGATACATTTTGCCGACGGTACCTGTTTGTTGGGTGAATAAATCGTGACAGCCAACAACTACCAACAATTCTTGAGCGCGAGAAAATGCCACATTCACCCGTTCCGGTTCCTTAGCAAATCCAATATCGCCTCTATTATTATTGCACACTGTGCTGACAATAATCACAGGTCTTTCCATACCTTGAAATATATCAACAGTCCCGGTGCGGATGCTCAAAGATGGAAACTTTTCTGGTTCTATTGTATCTTGAATTAGCCTTAATTGAGCGCCGTAAAAGGTAATAATTCCGATTTCTTTCGGCGGTTCACCATTCGCAACCTTGGGATACCAAGCTCTTTCCATTTGCTGACATAAACGTTCAATTGCATCAACTTCCTTGACATTCAAGCGCGAAGTTCCATTTCTTTCTTCTTCAAAACCCTGTCCAATTGGTGTCTTCACCCAAAGGATATGATTAGTATCTTGAATGATTTTACCTGCGAGGTTGTGAGCGCGTTTTTCTTCAGGTTCGGTAATACCACAGTTGAGTTTTTGCTCATAGAATTGATTGATTGCTCCCATGATTTGCGGGTGCATTCGGTATTGAGTTGTCAGCATTTGTTTGATGCTGTCATTGGCATTTTCAAACAAAGTTTTGAACAGTGATTCTTTGATGAAACTTAGTTCATCTCCGCTACAGCCTATTTCTTCGGCTATATCATCGATGGTATTGCGATCGAACATTGGGGGTAATTGCCTGTGATCACCTACTAATACTAATTTTTTGCCCTTCAAAGCGGGAATCAACAACTCTGGAGGAGTACATTTACTAACTTCGTCAATGATGACTGCATCAAAGCTGGGAAAGTTTTTGCTGAAGTCAAAACTGGCAGCTTGTACGCAGGTAATACCAATAACATTGGCATTGTCTATATAAATTTGCTTTAAATCATTTTGGTCTTTTTCTGAGGGATTGCGGAGTTTTTCTATCCAGTCTGTGACGAAGTTTTGAGAGCGATTTAGTTCAGTTTCGTCTGCTTCTAATTCCCGTTGCCATGTTTTGAATTGGCGCTTGATTTTGCGTAGAAACTCCACAGCGAATAGTCCGGCAATGGGAATTTCTGGCTTGTATTTATCTGGGATATTTTGCCATGCTGACTCCCACCAATTTCTGTCAACAATTAATTCTGGTGTTGGCTGTTGCTGTTTGAGTTGAGCCATGATTTCACTCAATTCTTTTTGAAGTTCTTCTAGTTGCTGTAACGATTTTTCCGAGGCTATTTGCAGCGGAGATAAATGCTCATTTAGACTATCTTTGATGATAGTCAAAATACCGAAAGTATCTAAGTCAGTAATGGAACTTTCAAGCTGCACTGCACTGGCTTTCCAAGTGTCAACTTGCCTGATGAATTGCTGCGGATGCTCCCAAATATTAGATTTCTGGGCAATATATTGTTCGGCGAGAATCTGCAATTTTTCAGGTGCGTTTGGCTGTTGGACAATTGCTTGCAACAAATTAGTAACTTCGTTGATTTTTAAATTGCTTGCTTGCTGCGCTGTTGCTACTTGATGTTGAAGGGCGGATATTTCTGGCTGGTTTAAGCTTGAGTTGAGTCTATCTAATAGGTGTTGCTGTTTTTGTAGTTGCTGTTCGGTTTCGGTTTTTAGGGGAACCATGCACTGACGGGCATTTCCGAGGATGCTGTGGAGCAATTCTTTGGCGAGGCGTTCTAAGGTATTTTGGATGTTATTGGGCTTTAGAGATGCACTGTAAATTTGTTGGATATTGCTTAACAAAGTGTGAGCTTTTTCGATGATAAATTTGCGCTGACTTGGACTGACTTTGGAGTAGTTATCGAAGTCTTTGGCCAGTTGTTGCCATTGAGTGCGATCGCCCACGGAGAGCACGATCGGCGTTTGACTCAAATTTAGGTGCAAAAACTCGCTAAACCGGAACTGTTGCCCTTGAATGTCCTTAAAACCTGCGCTGGCTTCATGGGCGATCGCCTTTTGCAAGCGCTCTAAATCGGGCAAACTGACTTTCCATTTCGGCGGGACGATCGGCAATTTGAGCGATCGGGCAATTTTCAACAATCCCACAGGTAATTCTACCATCTCATCGGTCAGTAACGCTCCCGTTTCCAAGCAAGATTTCACAACTTCATACAGTTGAGTATCTGCTGTCTGAATCCATTCTGCAACGGCGATAACAACCGTGGAAATTTCCGCTTTTCGCAGTTCCAAATTCTGGATTTTCTGCTCTAAATTGTGGCGATTTGTCTGATTTTGGCGATCGCCCAATTGTAGCTGATTCAAAGCATCAGAAATCTGCCGCGACACCAGCAGCGACTCCGCAACCCCTGACATAGCAAGACAAGCATCATTAGCACAATCAAATGCCGTCTTAAATTCCGATATTTGAGGCGCTACAGTTTCCCGCAACCAAACCGCAATCCCAAAAGCACCACAAGCAGGGCGAGTGAAACCTATTTGAGTCGCATTGTTAGCGGCAATTCGCACATTTGTCAGAAAGTTTTCTACTAAAATATTGCCTTCTGAAAATGGTTTCAATCTAGGTAAAAATTCCGTTATTTCTGGAGATTCCCAATTGACATTCGGTGCAGCCAGGAGACTTTCTAAACCCAGAAATAAAGATTCAATTTCCTGTTTTTGTGCTAAACTTGCTTGGTATGCTGTTTCTTGGTGATTGCAGTTAGCCTCAAGACTTGCCTTGCTACTATACAGATGTTTTTGTTGATTATGAAATTCTGATTCGGCGGTAAAATAAGCTGCAAATCGTTCAGATTCTGCCAACAACTGCCGCAAATATATGACATTTGTCTGCCGCTGTAAGAGTTTTTGTTCGCAATCAGTCGCAGTATTTTGTAGCCAAGTGCCGATCGCATTTTCCTCCAAAAACGGCTGCCCTTCTTCCTGCACCTTATGAGCTTTTCCCTTCCGCAACGCCCGAATCGCCGGATTGTGAACCAAGCGACTCAAAGCATTATCTACAGCTAAATTAGCTTGAGAAGCAATCAGCGTTTTGCCACCCAGACGGGCAATTTGATAACAAATCTCGGCAATAACCGTAGTTTTTCCGGTTCCCGGCGGGCCTTGAATCAGAATTAAATCTCGTGCGGAAAGCACAGTCTCTACAGCAGCAATTTGGTCAGCATTCGCATTGCGATTTAATAAGTTATCTCTATCTAACTTAATACTTTTTTTCGGCAATCTGGCTTGAGTTGCATCAAACAAGAAATCGCTCAAATAGGGATTTTGAGAACGACCATCTGTCAACATTTTCAAAGCTTGTTCTTTGCGTTTAATCTGACTGATATCGCCAGCAGCCTCAAAATACAAAAATCCTTGTTTCGGCAAGAAATAGCGCTCACCAGCCATGCGTGAGGCTAAATCAGGATCTAATTTGATGCGTAATTTGCTATGCTCAAAGTCAACTTCGGCGATGCTTCCTAACCTATCTCCATCTCGGTTTCCTCTGCTTCCCGGTGCAGAATCAAACAGGGTGATTTCTTCATTGCGCGCCTTTTTCAGCCTTTCTCGAAAGTCGCCTAATTCTAAGGAATTTTCATCATAGCCATCCAGAGTTGCGGAACGAGAATCAATTTCTAAAGTGATGATTTTGAGGCTAGAACCGTAATTATGACCTCTAAAAGGCACGCAAAACTGACGGGCTTCAGCAATGCGTTTTTCAACTTTCAAGAAAGTGTGCCAAACTTTGAGTTGTTCTGTAGTTGGGATGTGCCTATCGTCCCAAAATGGTAGTTGTTGAACGTGGGCGATCGACTTTCGAGGAATACCTGCTTTACTATTGCCTAATAGTCGCAATTTTTGTGGTAAAACATAACCGTCTTTGTTACCTCTGAGCCGATGTACTAAGCCAGCATCTAGTAACTTTAAACCACCAATGCCATCTTCAAAGCGTACACAAGCTAATAGTCGTAAAGTGCGATCGGCTTTTTGCAACAATTCCGGTAATTCAAACTCATCTTCATCCGTAGCAATGATTAATTCCCAGATTTCTTCTTCGGCAAATCTCTGATTTACCTGTTGGCGACGCACGTAGAAAAGATTGTGCGATTTACTGACAATATCAGACATCAAAACTTCGGCACGCTCTTTGGATTCCCAATCACAATACTTTGCTAAAGCCGCTTCCCCTTCAACGTCGCGAATAAACTTATTAATCGCTCGATTTCCAGTAAATTTATATCCCCAATCTTCTGCTACTAAAGATGGCATCTTTATTTTTCAATAATTATTGGTCGGCCCGATCGATACGATATTAGCACGATCGCAACTTGTGCCGCAGTCCATCAGGGGTTCTACTCGTTACCAGGCTCTGCTGATTGGTGACAAATTAAGTATAAAACCGTTGTATATCTCGTTCGCAGTCGAGTCTAGATCCCCCTAAATCCCCCTTAAGAAGGGGGACTTTGATCCATTTCCGGTTCCCCCCTTCTGTAGGGGCGGTGCCCCCGTGCCCGCCCTGGTTAGGGGGGATCTAGGCTTAATCGTCAAATAAAAGATCCCTTAGTCCTCGATCGAGGACTTCAGCTATTAGCCAGGGAACTTATTTCCTGACAGACTTAAAAGGGCGAACGATGGGAATTGAACCCACGAATGGTGGTACCACAAACCACTGCCTTAACCACTTGGCTACGCTCGCCGTGTTTTTATCACTATAGCATCTAACCTTAGCATAGGTCTAGTGGTTTGGCAATTTTTTTTTTGATTTTAGTGATTTTTGGGCGATCGCGCCGATCGACATAGCTTTCAACCTCACACGCTGTATGACTTTGGCACAATTATAGCTCATCGTCGCTCCCCAATTTTTTTCGGCAGTCGGGAGTCGGTGAAGCCAAACCCAGCAGCAAATCAGTGTTCCAATTTCAGCCAGCGCATTAAAATGGAGTCATAAATAGTTAACTCTTACTCATTTCCCTAATTTAAAATCTAAAATCAATATGAGCTACTGTGTCAACCCAAAATGTGAAATTCCTCAAAACTCCAGCACTGCCCAACTTTGCTTAAACTGCGGCTCTAACCTATTACTCAGACAGCGATATCGTCCCATACAAACCCTGGGTAAAGGTGGATTTGGCAAAACTTTCTTAGCAGTCGATGAAGACATCCCATCCCAGCCCCGCTGTGCAGTCAAGCAATTTCAATTTTACGATCGCGATCCAGAAATATTCAACAAAGCCGTTGAATTATTTCATCAAGAAGCTGTCCGTTTAGATGAATTAGGCAATCATTCACAAATCCCCAATTTGTTAGCTTGCTTTGAGCAAGAAAGCCAGATTTATTTAGTTCAAGAATTTATTGACGGGCTGACTCTCAAACAGGAATTAGATGAGGGTATCTATAATGAAAATCAGATTTGGCAATTGTTGCAAGACTTATTGCCCGTCTTGCAATTCATCCACGATCATCGCGTCATTCACCGCGACATCAAACCAGAAAATATTATTCGTCGTCAGTCGGACAACAAACCAGTATTGATCGATTTCGGCATTGCCAAAGTGCTCACCGATACAGCCTTACTTCGTCCAGCAACTTTAATCGGTAGCCAAGATTATTTAGCTCCCGAACAAATGCGAGGAAAAGTATTTCCTGCTAGTGACCTTTATAGTTTAGGTGTCACCTGTATTCGCTTGATGACGCAAGTTCCTCCCTTAGATATGTATGATTGCAAAACTGAGCTTTGGTGGTGGCGCGAGTTCCTACCCAAAGGCACAATTATTAGTAGAGAGTTAGGTGAAATATTAGATAAATTGCTGCAAAATAATCTCAATCAGCGATACTGTTTTGCTGTCGAAGTTTTGCAAGATATCAATACAGCGTTAAATATACTTGAGCCTAACTTTATCTCGCAGAAAACTCTAATTATTCCCAATATAATTAATAGCACTAAATTGGCTAAATTTAATTTACTAAAAACTCCTGAAATTCATAACTTGCCAACATAAATATCCACTGATTACCAAGAAATTCTTGGTTTTTCTGTGAACTTTAATTTGGAAATTAATTTGATTTCAGCCAGCGGTATTGATTATACAAAACTGCGCGATTATTTGTCACTCAAAAACTGGAAAGAAGCTGATCGAGAAACTTGGGCTGTCATGTGTCAATCTCTCTCGATGACAGCGGGTACTCAACTAGAGAAGAGCCAGATTTCCCAGTTACCATGCGAAGATTTGCAAACCTGCGATCGCCTTTGGATGCAATACAGTCAAGATAGGTTTGGTTTCAGCATCCAAAAGCAAATTTACGAAAGTGTTAAGCGAGATTATGTCAGATTTTGCGATCGGGTAAACTGGCCAACATACAATTCTACTACTGCTTCAGGGCAATTTAAATTCAGCCATAAATCACCTCCAGGACATTTGCCATCTCGGAGTTGGGTAGGTGGCATTCAATGGCTGGGACATATGGATGCCATGTCCGCAAAATTAACTCAGTGTGGTAATAAGTAGAAGGAAGTTCGGCAACGGATTCTGTAACGGATTTAACGGATTTAAAGAAGAAGGAAGAAGGCCCAACCTACTTCATCTATTTGGGAAACGCTATACTTCATCTATTTGGGAAACGCTATACTTAGTAGGATAGTAGTTTTGGATCCAAGATGCTATAATTAGTTAATATCCCGAATCAGCAATTAGATTTGATCACATCAACCTACTTATTAGTATCTCACGGCAGTCGCGACCCCCGACCCCAACTAGCCCTGGAAAACTTGGCTCAACTGCTGTCTCAAAATTTACCAATTTTGAGCAATTCTGTCGCTGCCTCTGTTCCCGCAGTCGGAACCGCCACCTTAGAGTTGGGCGCGCCTCTGCACGAGCAAATTTGCAATTTTGCCGAACATACCCTCTCCCTGGGATTGACAGAAGTCCAAATCTTACCCATATTTTTATTACCGGGAGTTCATGTCGCTGAAGACATTCCCGCCCAGGTAGAAATTGCCAAACAAACTATTTCTTCCCAACTCAAAATTGAATTGCAGCCGCATTTGGGAACCCAACAAGCAGGCTTAACCAACTTGGTGAAAACTCAGATGCAAGAGGTGGCTTTTCTCCCCAATTTGCAGTTGCCCAAATGGATTTTACTATCTCATGGTAGTCGCCGTCTGGGAGGCAACTCGACAGTTGAGGAAATAGCTAGCAAAGTCGGCGCACACCCAGCTTATTGGTCGGTAAAGCCGAGTTTGGAAGAACGAATTGACAGTTTAGTTCGTGATGGACAGCAGCAAATAGGAATTGTGCCATACTTCTTATTTAATGGAGGAATTACAGATGCGATCGCGAAAACTGTCGAACAGTTAAAGCAGCAATTTCCCACAGCGGAACTGCATCTGGCAAATCCTTTCGGTGCAAGTGTAGAACTAGCAGACTTAATTGGTGAGTTGATTCAAAAATGAACCACAAAGATGCACAGGAAGCAATAGAAAAACAAGAGGTAAAAATGTCTGTGGGTAAGGTGTATTTAGTAGGTGCAGGGCCGGGAGATCCAGGTTTGATGACGCTGAAAGGAAAAGCTTTGTTAGAGTGTGCCGATGTCGTGATTTACGACGCTTTAGTCAGTGCTCAAATTTTGGAGTCAATCAATCCGCAAGCAGAACGAATTGATGCGGGGAAACGTCGCGGCCGCCATTCGCTAATACAAGACGAAACTACTCAATTATTGATCGAAAAAGCTCAAGATAATGCGATCGTTGTCCGTCTCAAAGGCGGAGATCCGTTTATTTTCGGCCGTGGTGGCGAAGAAATGGAAGATTTGGTCAAAGCTGGAGTTTCTGTAGAAGTCGTTCCCGGTGTAACTTCTGGGATTGCAGCGGCTGCTTATGCGGGAATTCCGTTAACACATCGATCGTACAGTTCATCTGTCACCTTTGTCACCGGTCACGAATCTGCGGGAAAATATCGACCAGAGGTGAATTGGCAGGCGATCGCCCGTGGCTCCGAAACCATTGTAATATACATGGGGATTCACAATTTACCATATATCATCGACCAGTTGACAGCAGCGCAATTGAGTGCGGAAACGCCCATAGCTTTAGTGCGTTGGGGAACGCGGCCAGAACAGGAAGAATTGATCGGGACTTTAGCTACAATTGTAGAGCAAGTTGAAGTGACTGGATTTGCAGCACCTGCGATCGCGGTCATCGGAAATGTCGTCAATTTGCATGGTATATTGTCGGGATGTCGGCCTGTTCATCAGATGGTAGAATAAACTCGGAATCTTTCAGAAGTGCCAGATTCAGACAATTTAAGACACTCGATTTAATCGGACGCTTTTCATCCCAAAATACGATCGACGAATAAAACTTAATTGCAGCCGGTGAATTCAACAGCTCAAAAGTTTGACGTGCAACTCCCTCGTCATCAAAGCTGAGAAAGTAAACAGTATCATCAAAAATCACAGGTTTATCAGCTATTTCACCGATCAACCTGAACTCCAATTTTTTGTAAAGCCCGCCGATCGCAATTTTCCAAGGTTTGAAGGTATAATCGCCTACTCCAAAAATCGCAAATCTAGGGTTATTTTGATAAATTTTGCTTTTTCGATTATCTAGATATTGCCCACGAGACTCCAGATAACGCCCCGTTTTAGGGGCTATTGTTTGGATATTTTCAGTTGATTCCCCGATAAATTTTTGAGTAATTAGCATATAGCGATCGGTAGCATTAATTCGATTTTGAGCAACACCAGATCCTTTAATCAGTGGAAACAGATAAGTTTCCTCAATATCAGCAACTTCTCCCAATTTATTTACAAAATAATTGTCAATTTTCCTAAATTCCATTACACTAGAACAGTCATGCTTTACACCCGATCGCCATTTTGACCCTGAATCCACCGCATATAGAGCGCTCAATTTACTAAAAGCATCTATATCCTTAACTAGGAGATTGTTGTGATATCCAATTCGGTGACAGTCTGAACTTTCTAAACTGCTAAATACATCACAGAAGTAGTTTTGCGAATCAGCGTCAAATTTGCAGACTAACAAACAAGCATCAACATTTGCATCAAAATATTTTTTGGCATCTATTGTGTAAGTCGCACAGTCAGCGAGATTTAGTTTTTGAGAGTGAATGTAATTCAATAACTTTCTAGCAGTCGAAGTCTTGCAAAGCATGGCCAGATCGGCATCACGTTTTTGTAGCCATTGCACCGCCTGAATCAGCATCCATTCTGAGATATCAAAGTTACTCTTACCTGTGAGAGCATCTAAGCCTTTGTGATTTTGAAAGTTGTTTTTTTACAAGCAGTCTATCGCTACACTGATTGACTAATGATTCCCAATCAAATTGAAAGAAATCTCCGTGCGAAATATCGCATCTCTGATCCTGAAATAATTGCTTATTTAGTCTGATTTGTGTTAAGTAATTTTGATTTATTTCAACCCCGATAATTTTGGCTGCCGATGGAAAAGAATGTGCAGCAGCTTGAATAAAATTACCGACACCGCACGTTGGCTCAATTATGGTGCCAGGATTGACGTTAAGTTCTACTAATTTGCGGCACACCATCTCGGCTAATGCCGGCGGTGTCTGAAAATCGCCGTATTCTAGTTTTGTTTTGCGATCGTGGGAATTCATCGGTTAGATTTATAAACTGCGATAACGCCTTCCTGTTGTCCAGCGCGCTCAATGACTCTGCCATACTGAAGTCGCCACTGCAACGCATTAGAAATGGTCAAAAAACCTTGCAATGGTGGATTTCTCAGTATTTCGTCTGCAATGTTAGCTGCTTCAATTTCATCAACCGGTAGATTTTTGTCAAACATGAAAGCCAGTAAATCATCTTGATTGCCTTCGTTGTCTAAAATATTGAGAATTCCACGAGTCATTTGAAAATCTGCTGTCCTTTCGGCACTCACATAAACTGTATGCAAAATATTGAGCGTTGCAGTTCGGCTCGTACTATTGTCTGTCTTTTCATAAACAAAGATAATCAGTGAATATCCCAGCCCAAAAATCTTTTGCCTTGCAGATTTGAAAGGACATGACGACTGCGGTTGCCTAACGCTTGTTACCTTCATGTCAACCAATATCCCTGGGAAGTCGATGCCACTTGCTGAATTGCCATCTATAAATTCATACCGCTGCTTGAGATACAGTCTGAACTTTTGCTCCAAATATGTCCCAACAGCCTTTCCGTCTGTGATGCCATAAAGCAGAGGTTCCGGGTGTTGAGACTCGGCGACTGAAAATATTGCGGCCTCCGAACAAAGAATTTCTACGGTCAGATTCGTCATTTTGATGAACCACCAGATTATTTAATTTGCTAAGAAGGTAAACAGTATCATTATTCTTTGCCACTTTTAAGATTCTATCCATCAGCATCATTGGGATAACCAAATTGGTCGGGTAATTCAGCAGAGGTAATTTGCAGAATCTCCAGCAACTTCTTGTATTGAACAGGCGTTAGTTTCGGTACGGACCGCCCCGCTTCCCAGTTACTGACTGTCGCTTCCGTAACGCCAAGTGCTTCTGCTAGCTGCTTTTGAGTCAAAAACCGCTGAACTCTCAGTCGCATGAGGGGCGATCGCTCGGCTCTTTCTGAGATTTCCATAGACTATTTGTTAACTTATATTAAATTATTTAGGCTTTGCCTAAAATGATTGACATCTGCCCTAAATTAATTTAGATTTAAACCATAGAGATTTAGACAGCACCAGCTAAGCCACTTGTGCTGTAGGGGAATTGCTGTCTTTTCTTCAATTTGTCATTGTACGCGGTTTTACCGTGACAAAGCATCAAACCTATCCAAAATTATTCGTCAAAGCTATGTTGCAAGATTCATCATCGAACCAAACATCGCCCAATGTTTTAACCAACCAAACCAACCAAACCTTTGAGGGCGATCGCGAAGCAGTCCGTCACATCATCATCGGTTCACCGCTGGGAGTACGCCGAACTATCCACCAACTACACGCATTACGGTATGCAGAGGTTGCTCGTTGGACTCATGCGATCGCCATTCCCGACGATCGCATCATTATTACACCCGAACAGGGAGAAATTATGAGTCTGTTAGTCAAATTAATTCGGTTGGAATGAAGTTAGGAGTTACGCAAGTCTTTAATCTGTAGGGTGCGTCGCTGTGAGATGTTCAATAGAACTTGCAGATTGTAGATGGCGACGCACCGATGCGATATTAGAAACCGAATAAGAAGGCGAAGCGCCTACATCAGCGGTTAAAAAATAAAAACATCAATCAACGGGAATATTACCTAACTCAGATACAAAGACTGCCAGCAAGTAAAATATGGCATAGTATAGATAGATATTCATTTCATAGCATCCCACCTATGACTGCCAAAATCACCCTAAACTTGTCCGATGAAGTCTATCACCAAGCAGAATTACTAGCGCAGCAATGCCACCGCAGCGTCAGTGAAATTTTAGTAGAAACTCTAGAAAACTTTCTATTACCAACCGCTAAACCAGTATCAGCATTGTCTGATTCGGAAGTGATCGCTTTAACTCAACTCCGGCTACAACCAGTCCAAGAACAACGATTGAGTGAATTACTAGAACACCAACAATGCGGTACGATTACTCAATTTGAACATGAAGAATTGCAGGCATTAATTCATATTTATGAAGATAGACTGCTGCGACAAGCTCAAGCCTTGAATGAATCTGTGCGACGCGGCTTGCTCGAACCATTACAAGGATAATTAGAATGGCTATTTCCGAACAAGTCAAAGCCATAATTCGCGCACAATCTCAAAATCGATGTGGTTATTGCCGTAGTTTACAAATGTATGTCCTGGGAATATTGGAAATTGACCATATTATTCCCAAAGCAGTTGGTGGCACTGACAATGAAGAAAATCTTTGGCTAGCCTGTAGTCTGTGCAATAATTACAAAGGAATCCAAACAGACGCATTAGATGTAGTCACGCAAACGCGCGTTACGTTGTTTAACCCGCGCACTCAGCAATGGTCAGAACATTTTGTTTGGAGTGAAGAAGGCACAGAAATTAGAGGAGTTACAGACTGCGGTCGCGCGACAGTCACAGCACTGCAACTAAATAATAATATTGCTGTCACCGTTAGGCGTCAGTGGGTTAGTGCTGGCTGGCATCCGCCAACAGAATAAACTGCGACAATATAGATGAAGCCCGAAAACTCGACGATTTTTTCCTGGTTAGTATTAGTTTGTTTCTTTAAGCGCGATCGCACTTATTGGTTGGGAAGGGCGGGTTTATTAAGATTATCGGTGGGTGACATAATTGATCGGCGAACCCGCCCCTACAAATTTGATGCAATATTTTACCATCCCTATTTTACCATGCTTGTAGGGGCGGGTTCACCCAGAGATTATTCGTGGGTGACAGAATTGATCGGCGAACCCGCCCGTACAAATTTGATGCAATATTTTACCATCCCTATTTTACCATGCTTGTAGGGGCGGGTTCACCCAGATATTTGACACCCATCGATAATCCTAAAAACCCGCCCCCACCCCACGATAAATTAAGAATTCATTGAATTTAATGGTTATTCAGTGATAGTTATTCGGGGTTATTCGTTGGGTGGGGGCGGGTATCAAGATTATCGGTGGGTGGCAAGAGCGATCGGTGAACCCGCCCGTACAAATTTCATGTAATATTTCGTCCTTAAACCAACTCTGCATCACAGTAACTGGAAAGGCCCATTGCATTAGGTAAATTACCAGAGACAAGAACACTTCTGAAATTCCCAAATGAAACTAACCTACGACCGCCACTTGTAGCTGAAACAGAAAGACTCACACCAATTCCCTTCTCAAAGTTTAAGTCATAACAGTCCCCAAAAGCGTTTGGCTTGTTTCGTATCTCAAAACTTACCGTACCACTCGTAGAGGAAAGAGGAATGTCTTTGGTTTGTGTTCCAGTTCCTGCATTAAGTTCTATATGTATGTTGTCTATTTCGCCTTTTGGATCGCAGTAGGTGATTTTGTATTGTGCCGTTTGTCCATAGGAAATAGTTTCAGGGATGAGTTCTGTTTTAAAGATTGAACCGCCTCCTGGCAAACAAATTGGTGCTGGTGCAGGAGTAGTCGCAGGTCGATCGCAGAAGTCAAATGGAATACCCGTCTTATCAGCAAGAAACTTTCGGAACTGAGGCAAAAAATTGGTTTTAGAAGGTTCTGTCGGCTTCTCTTCCCCAAAAAATAAATCAATGAGATCCTTAGTAGATGAAGCTAAATCTAAACTACCTCCTATAACTTCTCCTGCAATTCCTGCTGATTCGATAATTTTCCCAACTCCTATTCCAGTCAATTCGTCAATTACCGCATCACCAAGGTCTTTATCGCTACCTGTAAGAAGTTTGCAACTGTAGTCAATGACTTTTAATCCTGTAGACGCGGCCTCCATTGCTTTGTTAACAACCCTAAAAGGAGGCAATACTAAACCACCAAGGGCTGACGCAGCAGCAGCAAAATCAATCACTTTAGCAAGTCTGCCAGTGCCTGTGCAAAACTTTTTAACCGACTCACAATCTTTCGCAAAATCTCGACCGCTAACGGTCGGAGTCGTTGGTTTTGGTGGCTCAGGAGGAGGAGTTACTGGAGTTGGCTCCAGTGGCAGAGGAACAGTTACAGTGTCAATAATCTGACCATCCTTGAGCCGCGATATAACACCTCGATCCTGCTTTCCAGTTTCTTTGCTCTGTTGATACTCAATTCGCGCCGTTTCATTAGATCCCTCAAGCGTGATATCCGCACTTGTACCATCTCGACTGAAGCGCGTTGTACTACCACGAACACCCGTTGTACGATTGGGTACGAATATAACTGATTCTACGAAACGTCCGTCAGCATCATCTTGAAAAACTACTGTATATTTGCTACCATCACTAGCTGGAAATTCCATCTGAAATCTGTTGTCAGATAGCTTTTTAACTTCCGGTAAATCAATTGTGACTTTATCTTCAGGACGATCGGGTTCCACATCATAAGGCCTGAAACGACCTTTTAAATCGTCTGGTGTAACTCCCAAAACAGTACCTAACAAAGCCCCTGTTGCAGCCACCTTAATATCCACAGCCGAACCACCAGAAGGCTGCACTTTCGACTCCAAAACAATATCGGATTCCCTAAGATTTGTGCTAAGTCCGATGAAATCGATCGTTCTTTGAAAGTCGGTGATTAAGTCAAACGTAGGAGAGCCTAAAGCCGCCTCAGAGCGCAGAAAAAACACATCTTGACCCGCACCACCAGTCAGGGTGTCGTTGCCCAAATCGCCAATCAGGAAGTCATCGCCATCTTGCCCATTGATAATATCGTTACCGCGACCACCTCGCAAAAAGTCGTCTCCGCCGGCACCAAAAATTACGTCATCACCTGCGTTTCCGTTGACACCATCAGCACTTTCACCACCCTGCAAGGTGTCAGCACCCGGACCGCCAAGGAGACCATTTTGGCCCGCACCGCCACTCAGAAAATCGTTTCCCAAGCCGCCGTAGAGCAAATCAGCACCACCGAGGCCCTCAATTCGGTCATTTCCTTCGTCGCCATAGACGATATCCCCGGATTCCGAGCCTGTAATCGAATCTGCACCACCTAAACCTCGCAAACCGCCGATGAGAGTATCCAGCAAGCCAAGGGGAATCGTAAATGTGTCGCTTCCCTCGGTTAAAATATATGCACTACCATCGCTCGAAAGTGAGCCACTACCGACTTGAGAAGTCGATCGCCCAATATCCCCATCAGCACTACCGGAAATCAAGTCGCTTCCTGTGTTACCATTCAACAAGTCTGGCGCGATCGAACTTTCTAGCGTATCGTTGCTTCCCAAACCAAGGATATTCTGGATATTCTGAGCATTCGATACCGTTTCGACCGTCGGGGCTTTTTTGAAAGGACAGCCGCAATCCGCTTGATCCTGGGCGCTGCTACCGTTCAGTATGTCATTCTTGTCCAGCAAAGCTAAATTGTCAGGCATATACTGTTACTTTGTGTTGGTGATTTAAGAAATCTACTTCATCCGTCTCACTTATGTCTTGACCAAAAAAGCCCGAAAAAAACTGAAAAAGCCCGAAGTTTCCCCAACTTTATATTTCTTAACTTAACCCATGCAGCCCAACGACGATCGCCCGTTGCAAGCCGTCCCTGACGAAAACGAACTGCTAAAATTAGTTGATGGCCTCATCTTCGAGAAAACTGGGAAACATCTCAACACGCTGCAACGGCTACTTTTTCAGGGAATGTATGATGGCAAAACCTACGAAACGATCGCCCGCGACACCCGCTACACTACAAAATATGTCCGAGAAGTCGGCTACAAGCTGCTCAAAACTTCTGAAAGCTGCTTGCGATCGCAGAAATATTAGCAATACCTCCAGTAATAACTCAAATTTCGGTAGAGATTATATTCATCAATACGTTGAATACGTTCAGACACTCAACTTCAACCCTTGTCCTTCTTTGCTTACCGATTCTGACAGCGATCGCCCCACTGAATCCAGATTCAAAACTCAGATAGAACGGCTGGAAATTGATGTCGCTGATGTTGTTTGCAAATTGCACAGTCAAGGTATCGAACCATGCCAAATCGCTCAGGTGCTTGGTTTGCCGGATGCGATGATCGACAAAATATTGCGTGAATTATCATAGCTAAGGATAATTATAATGGCTATTTCCGAACAAGTCAAAGCCATAATTCGCGCACAAGCTCAAATCTACATTCAAGCAAACAGCAAGTTTCCTACTAGAGTTTTAGGTGCTGGGAGAGATTTACCATCTGTCTGATATTCTTCAACCAAAAGCTCTAATACCTCTACTGCATTCTGCAAAGCTTCTTCGTAGGTATTTCCGTGAGTGTGGAACTGCTGAGATGGAAAATCAGGTAAGTGAACTAGGTAGCATTTATCTTCATCCGACCATTGAATAACAATTATATAAGGTAATTTCATGAGCATACTTTCATCATATCCCAGAAAGTAGCGCTAAATTATTAAAACCCGTCTCCACCCTGATTATGCTATAACCATTTCGAGTTGGCGATCGGGTGATGCTGGCTCAAAGTACAACACCATAATTTGCTCTGGATGCAACCCGACAGATTCATAAGTGCGTCCGTTGCGATCGCTAAATTCAACCTCAAACGCTGCACCATCAGCCAACAGTTCAACCACTGTCCCAACTTGTCCGCGCCACAGGTTGTATTCAGGAATATCAACTGTCAATGCAACGACATCGAGTAATTTAATTGTATTCTTTGCCACTCTTATTACCTCCAGGCACTACAAAGGATAGCAGGTTGTTAATCTCGGAATCTCCGAATCATGCTCAATAATCCAGCCACTCCGAAGGGTTGCACTTCTATTTTGCCATTCAATTGTGAAATCTAGGGTGTAGCGTTGTCCGAACCCATCCCGTCTCCCTAACTGAGCTTCATGCGTTTGAATTACTTCAAGCAAAATTTGGCGCAATTCCTCAGCATTGTCAGGCATCATCCCCAGAATTGATGAAAAAAGTCGCGCTTTGTGTTTACCATCATCGTGTTCTGGATTTAGGCAGTAGTCACGAAGTTTACGAATATCAACAACTGCATTCTCTGCATTTGGAATGAGCATAGAAAATAGGAACCAGTTAATTAAAAAAACAGAGGGCGAGTTTCCCATAAAACTTAACCCAAAAAGTCAAATTTTATGCTCTAAACCCGCCCTCACAAAACTCCCTTAATAAGCGTCTTGCAATTCGTAGAAATCAGGGGAAATGTAATCTTTCCGCAACGGCCAGCCTACCCAATCTTCGTTCATCAAAATCCGTTTCAGATTCGGATGTCCTTCGTAGACAATGCCGTACATATCGTAGGATTCCCGCTCTTGAAAGTCCACTGCTTTCCAAATCCAGTAGACTGATGGCACTCTCGGATCTTCGCGGGGAATGAATACTTTGACGCGAACTTCTTCGGGGTGTGAAGCATTATCCGTCAATTTAGTCAAGTGGTAGACGCTGACTAAATCTTGTCCAGGGCCTTGGTCGTAGGCGCACTGGCACTGCATATAATTGAACCCGTAGGCGTACAGTGCTGTTGACATGGGAATTAAGAAGTCGCGATCGACCTTTAAGATCTCCACACCCAAATTATCAGCCGCCAAAGCCTGGTGATCGAAGCCATTCTGAGTCAACCACTGGGAAACCTTCCCGGCTTCAACAATTGAGGTTTCTGTCTCAGCCACGGTTTACCTCCTGTGTTTGTGATGCAAGCAGGGCAGGTGGTACGGGCATTCCCATAGCTTCAGTCAATTCCTTTGGTGGCGCCATCCGACCGGGAATTGACAAATATTTGCCGTCCAAAATGTCGTCTACTACCTTCATTTTGTGGGGTCTGGTGTAGTAACGATGAGTTGGAAGCAAGTTGCCACGTTCTTGCATCGAGTCGTTGGCGATTTTTTTCCGCAATTTGATAATTGCATCAATAATCGCTTCTGGACGCGGGGGACAGCCTGGGATGTACACGTCTACGGGAATTAGTTTGTCAACGCCTCTGACCGCTGTTGGGGAGTCTACGCTGAACATTCCGCCGGTGATCGTGCACGCGCCCATCGCAATCACGTACTTGGGTTCGGGCATTTGTTCGTACAACCGCACCAAGATGGGGGCGTACTTCATGGTGATTGTGCCGGCGGTGATTAGCAAGTCGGCTTGTCGTGGGCTCGATCGCGGAACTAAGCCAAAGCGATCGAAGTCAAAGCGCGAACCAATCAAAGCTGCAAATTCGATGAAGCAGCAAGCCGTGCCGTAAAGCAGCGGCCACAAACTCGAAAGTCTCGCCCAATTATAGAGGTCATCAACCGTAGTTAAGATGATGTTCTCTGATAATTCGGTTGTGACTTCAGGGCGTAGGGCAGGATTGACAATTAGCGATTTCTGTGATTTGTCAGAAGTTAAGACCATTCTAAGGCTCCTTTGCGCCAAGCATATACAAGAGCTATAACGAGGATCGTGATGAAAAACAAGGCTTCGATAAAAGCCAAAAGTCCTAGCTGGTTGAAAGCAACTGCCCAAGGATAGAGGAAGACGGTCTCTACGTCGAAGATGACGAAGACCAGGGCGAACATATAATATCGGATGTTGAATTGAATCCAGGCTCCGCCGATCGGCTCGACGCCAGATTCGTAGGTAGTCCGTCGGTCGTAGGGACGACTTTTGGGCCGCAGTAGCTTCGCCGCCGTGAGGGCGAGGATAGGGACTAGGCTGGAAATTAACAGGAACCCTAAGAAATACTCGTAGCCGCTAAGTGCAAACACGATGAATAATTACTGCCTCTGTGAAAGGGTTTGTAACTCGATCTTTACATTATATAGATTTTTTGTAACTGAAATTACGAGTTGCTTGAGATAAATCGCCCATATTCTGCAATAATTTTTAATGTATATTTTAAGATTAGCTAGCCTATTCTTTTCGAGCTATGAGCGATCAAGCCACTGAGACGAAATCCCTCGATCGGCATGAGTGCCGAGCCTGCGGCTACGTCTACAATCCTAAAAAAGGCGATCCTAAAAATGCAATTGCCCCCGGCACTGCTTTTACAGATGTGACCCCGACTTGGGTCTGTCCCGTTTGCGGGGCGCGCAAGTCGATGTTTCAAAATCTCGGTCAGATGGAAGGGGCGTCGGGATTTAAGCAAAATCAGCGCTACGGCGTCGGCGTCAACGGCATGACTGAAGGTCAGAAAAGTTTACTGATTTTTGGCGGCTTGGTCGTGGGTTTCTTGTTTTTACTTAGTATGTATGGTTTGCAGTAAGACGATTGTGAGATTTTGGCAACGAATTGTAATTTTATTTGCGGCTACGCTCATCTGTGCGGGTTGCAGCAATATTGGTTCTGTTAGTTATAACCCTTGGCAGGTCATCGCCTTGCCGACGGAAGCTAATTTGCAGGATATTGCCTTTGCAGGTAATGCTCAGCACGGCTGGGTTGTGGGTTCTGAGGCGACTCTATTTGAAACCGAAGACGGTGGTACGAATTGGAAGCCGATCGCCCTGGATATCGACGATACCAGGTCGCGTTTTTCGTCGGTGAGCTTTTCGGGTTCCGAAGGCTGGATTGTCGGCCAGCCTTCAGTTTTGCTTCACACAGAAGATGAGGGCAAATCTTGGACTCGGATTGCTTTGAGCTCTCAGTTACCTGGTTCTCCAAGTACGATCGCAGCCCAAGGCCCAAACTCGGCAGAAATGACGACGGATGTGGGAGCGATTTACCGAACTTCCGACGCTGGCAAAAATTGGAAAGCTGTTGTTCAGGATTCCTTTGGAGTCGTTCGCAATATCAACCGTTCTGAAGATGGACAATATGTGGCGGTTTCCTCCAAAGGAAATTTCTATTCTGTGTGGAAACCGGGACAAAATACCTGGGAACCTCACAACCGCAACAGTTCTCGTCGCCTCCAAAATATGGGCTTTACCAAGGACGGGCGTTTGTGGATGATCGCCCGTGGCGGTCAGATTCAGTTTAGCGATGCCTCCGAGGCCGAAGGTTGGGGAAAACCGTTTTTTCCCGATCGCAAAGCGAGTTGGGGTTTGCTAGATATGGCTTACCGGACTGATAATGAAGTTTGGGTAGCAGGTGGCGGCGGCAATTTGCTGTGCAGTTTGGATGGCGGGAAAACTTGGCAAAAAGACCGCGAAGTAGAAGATGTTCCTGCTAATTTTTACAGGATTGTCTTTATGGGGCCCGATCGCGGATTTATTATCGGCGCGAACGGTACTCTGCTGAAATATCAAGGTTCAGCGCAAGCTGCTTGATAGTAGAATAGTGATAGAGATTGTCTGTCGATTTGTTGAAAGGAGAATTTTAGATGGCCGGTACAACTGGAGAACGTCCGTTTGGCGACATTATTACAAGTATCCGTTATTGGGTAATTCACAGCATCACCATTCCAGCTTTGTTTGTGGCTGGATGGCTGTTTGTGCAGACTGGTTTGGCTTACGATGCTTTCGGCACTCCACGCCCTAACCAGTATTTCACCCCACAGCGGGAAGAAGTGCCGATTATTTCGGATCGCTTTGACTCTAAGAAACAAGTAGATCAGTTCATAGGTAAGTAATTTAACAAGGATCTGGAAAAATGACGAGCAGAACCCCAAACAATGAGCCAATTTCGTATCCAATTTTTACGGTACGGTGGTTGGCAGTTCATACTTTAGGCGTCCCAACTCTTTTCTTTTTGGGCGCGATCGCAGCAATGCAATTTATTCAACGATAAATAGGAGTTTACCATGCCTGAGCGCGCCCCTAATCCCAATGAGCAGCCGGTTGAATTAAACCGGACTTCTCTTTATTTGGGTTTGTTAATGATTTTTGTTCTAGGTATTTTGTTCTCCAGTTATTTCTTTAATTAACTGGTGTTCGATTTTGATCTCGATCGTGCGATCGAATTTGTTCAGTTGTGAATTTAGTTAGGTGATTGCTATGTCTAGTGGTGGCAGAATTCCTTTGTGGCTGGTAGCTACTGTAGCGGGCCTTGGTGCTTTGGGCATCTTGTCTCTTTTCTTCTACGGTGCTTACGCCGGTTTAGGTTCTTCGATGTAAGAAGGATCAGACGTACTTTTTTATGCGTCTAACCCCCCTTGTTCAACTTGTTCAAGGGGGGTTTTATTGTGTTCAGTTTTTCGACTCATATCGTTTCCGGTTGGATCGGAATGATTTAACCGCGAAGGCGCAAAGGACGCAAAGGAAGAGAAGAGAGAGATTAATAATTCCAATGAAGAGAGGAATTGATATCACCTCACAATCAACAGTCAACAGTTATAGCAGTCGCCAAGGCACTTTAGTCATGGCTCCCTGCCCTTCGACTACGCTCAGGGTACGAATCCTTTCCCTGAGCGGAGCGGTGCCCTGAGCGGAGTCGAAGGGTCGAAGGGTCGAAAGGAACAATAAAAAAACCTTAACATCCTTGGCGCTTGCCATAACAGACAACAGTTAACAGACAACAGTTAGCAGTTAACAGTCAACAGTCAACAGTCATATCGTTTATATCAAGTCTGAGCTCGCAGCCGCAGTATTCTGAGCAGAGTATTGAATTGATCGGGTAAAGGTGCGATCGCCTCAATTAATTCCCCTGATATGGGATGCTCTAATTGCAAGCGCCATGCGTGAAGGGCTTGTCCGGTTAAATTGACCCCGATAGAACGGTTGGAACTGTACATCGGGTCGCCGATAATCGGATGTTTAATCTCGGCTGTGTGGACGCGAATTTGATGGGTGCGACCAGTTTCTAATTGATAGTGAATTAGACTATAGTTACCAATTCTTTCTTTGATTTGCCAGTGAGTAATTGCGTCGCGACCGCCTTTTTCTACTGGTACTATACCCATTTTTCTGCGGTCTGTGGGATGGCGGCCGATTGGTAAGTCTACAGTGCCTGTTTCGGCGTTAGGGATGCCGTAAACTATGCCTAAATATTCGCGGCGGGCGGTTTTGGTTTTGAGTTGGGCTTGTATATGTTGGTGGGCAATGTCGGTTTTGGCGATCGCGATCGCTCCTGTTGTATCTTTGTCTAATCTGTGGACGATTCCCGGCCTTTGGACTCCGCCGATTGCTGATAAGGGACAGTGGGCTAAAAGTGCGTTAACTAAGGTGCCGTCTGGATGTCCGGCGGCGGGATGGACGACTAATCCGGCGGGTTTGTTGATGATAATTAGGCTGTCGTCTTCGTAGAGGATGTCAAGGGGAATTGATTCTGCTTGTAAGGAATTTGGTTGGGTTTCGGGTAAAGTGAGGTGAATGCGATCGCCTGTTTTTACTGATATTTTTTTCGATGTGCAAGTTTCGTCATTGACTTTGACGTTACCTTGTGATATGAGAGTCTGGACGCGCGATCGGGATAAATCTGGTATTTGGTTTGACAGCCAAATATCTAATCGTTGACTAACATTATTTTGATTCAATTCCCCTATATTTTCAACTGTATACATTTGTTCGGTGTCTATTTCTATCATTTAGTTTTTTTCGTAATTGGTAATCGGTAATCGATCGTCGATACATAATTATACCTTAATGTAAGGTGCGTCGCGATTAGATTGTCGATTAAATTGACAAAATTAACGTGTTTATTGCTAAAAACTCCAAGGCTCAATCCCGATTTGCTGGCCAACTGCAAGATTGCCTTAGTTCCGGGAAATAGCTCTAGTTGTTTTTCCCCTTCTGTGCGATAATAGGAGCGGTAAGTTTCAATCCATACAGGGATTTCAGTTTCATCAATCGCCGGATGTAGAATCTTGAAAGTGTTTGGTAAATTAATGCCGATCGTAGCTCGAATTGTATCAGCAGCAGGTGCTGCGATTTGGAAACTCTCAAAAGTTTGGGCAATGCAAGATATAATGGCTTTATGAGTAATTGCCAAAGTACCGTCGAAGTCGAAAATAATTAACTTGTACTGACTCATATTCCGTTTCCAATGTGAAGCTAAAATCAGAATAAAGAGGGCGGGTTTATTAAATTGTTGGTTGAAAGACGTAAATGGCTGCTAAAACCCGCCCCTACCACATATTTTTTATCGTTTACTCACATATTTGTTCTCATTTATCCGGTTTGTTGTATGGAAATTTAAAAAATTATCAATTCTAATCCAGAAGCTGCTTATATTGTTTGATAAGTATTTTGTAGCTTTTTGGTAAGATATATGGCATTAATTGTTCAGAAATATGGCGGGAGTTCGGTTGGTACTGTCTCGCGCATTCTTGAAGTAGCGAAGCGAGTTGTAAAAACAGCACAGCTTGGCAACTCCCTAGTTGTCGTACTTTCGGCAATGGGCAAAACTACCGATGGTTTGGTTAAACTAGCCAAAGAAATTTCCCCAAATCCCAATAAGCGAGAAATGGATATGTTGCTCTCCACTGGGGAACAAGTTTCGATCGCACTCCTTAGTATGGCATTACAGGAACTCGGACAACCCGCAATTTCCCTGACAGGCGCCCAAGTCGGTATCGTCACGGAAGCAGCCCACACCCGCGCCCGGATTTTGCGGATCGATCCGACTCGGATTGAAAGCCAGCTAAATATGGGTAAAGTTGTTGTGGTTGCTGGTTTCCAGGGCATCACTGATGCTGGAGAAATGGAAATTACCACCTTGGGGCGAGGCGGTTCCGACACTTCGGCGGTGGCCCTGGCGGCGGCATTGCGGGCTGACAGGTGCGAAATTTATACTGACGTGCCCGGAATTTTGACTACAGATCCGCGCTTGATTCCCGAAGCGCAGTTGATGGATGAGATCACTTGCGATGAAATGCTGGAATTGGCGAGTTTGGGCGCAAAAGTGTTGCATCCCAGGGCGGTAGAAATTGCCAAGAATTATGGAATGCCGCTGGTAGTGCTGTCTAGTTGGAGCGACGCCCCAGGCACGCGGGTGGTGTCACCTCCCCCCCAACCGCGTCCGTTGGAGGGCTTGGAGCTCGCAAAAGCGGTGGATGCGGTGGAATTTGACTTGGATCAGGCGGGGGTGTCGTTGTTGCGTTTGCCCGATCGCCCTGGAGTAGCAGCGCGGTTGTTCGGTGCGATCGCGCAACAAAATCTCGATGTAGACTTAATTATCCAGTCAATTCATGAAGGAAATACCAACGATATTGCCTTCACTGTGACGCGAAATTCTCTGCAACAAGCCACCGCCGTTGCAGATGCAATTATTCCTACTCTCGGCAAAAATTCTCGCCCAGAATTGGGAGAACCGGAAGTGAAAGCCGAAGAACGACCTATAGCTAAAGTTAGCATTGCAGGTGCGGGAATGATCGGGCGTCCGAGGGTAGCAGCGGAGATGTTTAAGACTTTAGCGGATGCGGAAATTAATATTCAGATGATTTCGACTTCCGAGGTGAAAGTTAGTTGTACGATCGATGCTATGGATTGCGATCGGGCCGTTGCCGAACTCTGCAAAACATTTGATGTGTCTAATTCTGCGATCGGACTCAATGCCTCATCTTCAAAGCCAGCAGCAGTAAGGGCTGTAGCCCTCGATGTCAACCAAGCGCGTTTAGCAATTCGTCATTTGCCCGATCGACCCGGAGTCGCAGCAAAACTGTTCGGACTTTTAGCCGAGGAAAACATCAGCGTAGACACGATTATTCAGTCTCAGCGCTGTCATAATATCGACGGCATATTGACTCGTGACATAGCATTTACTGTAGCACAAATGGATGCAGAAGCTGCTAAAATAGTTCTAGAAAAAGCCGCCCCAGAATTCGGATGGGGCGAAGTTGCAGTCGATACAGAAATTGCCAAAGTTAGCGTTGTCGGTTCCGGGATGATCGCAAATCCGGGAGTAGCAGCAAAGATGTTTGAAGCGCTTTCCCAGCAACAAATCAATATTCAAATGATTGCGACTTCCGAGATTAAAATTAGCTGTGTTGTTGATGAAGAACAAGGTATAAGGGCTTTGAAGGCAATTCACACAGCCTTTGAACTTGCGGGCACCGAAAGAATCCAAATTCCTGCTTAATCATGTAGGGACACGGCACTGCCCATTGGTGTCAACTTAAGCTGTAAGCCCGCAAAATCCGTTAGTGGGCCCGCCAGTCCGACAGGGGTTTTAACCCCTGTCTAATAGCCAAAGTCCTCTCAAGAGGACTGAAGATAAGAATGCTCAACTCATTAGTCCTCTTTAGAGGACTTTCGCTTTGAGGCAGGGGTTTCAACCCTTGCCGGACTATGGGTTTGACCTGGTTGTTGACACTCCTTGGGCTCTTGGAGTGTCCTAATATTCAGCTTCTCGTGAAATGAAAGTCATTGCTTGATTAATAATTGCCTCTTGATTCACTAACTGTGACAATTCTTTTGGTTCATAACGCCCTTCTTCCACTTCTAGGGAAGCTTTGTTAATGGCTTGTCGATAGGCAGTTTCTAAAACCATGAATAACTCTTCTGGAGGCAAGTAAAACCCTGCACTTTTCGGTCGCTTATTTTCCTCCTGAATTTCTAGAACTGAGTTCCGAATCGAGATATTCCAAGATCGAGTTGTGCGATTTTCAGCTTGTTGTTTAATCAGATCCAATAGTAAAATTACTGCATAGCTGCGAATAGTGTTAATGATGTCTTTTTTGCTCATTTCTTCTAGTTCTTCAACTATAGCTAGTGACCCCGGTAGATCCCCTTTTAGCAGTAAGCTTTTTAAGGTGAGTAATTCTTCCATGACGAGTATGTCTATTTTGGGTGACTTATATTGTAGTTCAAAATTAGCGATCGGGTTAATCCTACAATTATTTAACATTTGTATTGCATAGGATTCGGGTGTGTTAGGATCAAAGTGGCGATCGCCTAAAAGGGATTTAATCTTATGACTGTAGCAAAGGAACAGATTACTAATAGCATTAGCAATAGTGGGTTATCAAATTTCCGCATCACTGTTGAACGTCTGATCGAGCTTTTAGATTTAGAAGAAGAGGATGAGTACGGGATTTTGCGACCGACTGAGTATGCTTTCAGGACAGCGATGAAATTGGTTGTTGAGGCTTATGATAGTATGGGAAACAGTTTTCCTAAATGCTCTACTGGTACTGATGACCAAGGCAGTATTACACTAGATTGGACAAGCTTAGAACCAGAGCGTACAGTCCGTCTATTTTGTCCCTTCAGTGCGGAGCAACCAGTTGATATCTATCACCATACAAAGAATGAAAATGTGGTCGAAGATATCCTTTCATCATCAACATTAGTTTACTGGTTGCAATGGTTTAACAAAATATGATAGAATCATCTTCAGAGAGTCGGTCAGAGTTTGAAAATTTACCCGATCATACACTTGTTTACCGAGGTCTCCGAAAAGGATGGATAGATCGAGATAGATCGATCGTTAAATTGGATGCGTACTATTTGCGCCAACGTATAAAGGAAGAGGGTATTTCTGTCAATTTTTCCATTGAGCAATCTTTGAGTGCATTGAAAAACTGTGCAGGAGTCGCTAGCCTTAATGTAGGAGAAATTCGAGAACTAGGTCTAAATGTAGTACGTGACTCCTCATCTCATGGTAGTATTATGGGCTTACCCTATCGTGAAGATAACCGTCCAAAAGCTGATGAGCTTGCGCTTTTATTGGCTAGACAATCTCAAATCGTATGGGAATCTTCGTCAAAATAGTGAAACAAGTTGTCAGATTAACTAATAGTTTTCACTAAAATCCCGACTTCTTCGAGAAGTCGCGACTCTGGATGCCTTTGTGTTTCCTTGATTTCATCATACAACAAACTTTGACTTAATATTTCTTTTGCGATCGCTTCCACCACCGGCACGCAAACCGAATTCCCAATTTGCTTATAACTTTCCCCCGCACTCGGATAACTTTTGAAATCTTCAGGAAAACCCATCAGACGATAACATTCCTTCAACGTCAACTTTCTCACTATATCTCGATCGCGAAAATAGACAAAAAACCTACCCGATGTTTCTTGGGAAGGAATAGTCGGATGCACTCCATCCACCGAATAAATGCGATTAGGCTGTCGGTGCACCCTCGATAAATGTTCTGTATTTGGCCTCACACCAGTTTTCCAAGTACCTTTATTTCTGTAACCTACAAATAACAATCCAGAATCTTGCTTTCTCGGATACTCAATTAAAGTATACTCGGATTTATCCAATATTTCAAAATCTCCAGTCTCGTCTAGAAATTCCCTGAGTTTTGGAGGAAACTTAGTTTTAAGTCGAGAAAAATTGAATTCTTTACCCTTAGTTGCAATAATAAATATTCTTTCGCGATGTTGAGCAATTCCAAAGTCTTTAGCATTCAGAATTTGATGATTTACGCTGTATCCCAAATCTTCAAGACTGGCAATAATTACTTTTAAGGTGTTTCCCTTGTCGTGATGGATTAAATGCTTGACATTTTCCAGAACAACTACTTGAGGTTGTTTTACTTTGATGATTTTACAAATCTCGAAAAATAGTGTACCTCTAGTATCTTCAAAGCCTAGCTTTTTGCCGCAGATGCTAAAAGGTTGGCAAGGAAAACCGGCGACTAAAACATCAAAGTCTGCCAACTCGGCTGGATTGATGTTACTGATGTCTGCAAAAGGCACTTCGCCGAAATTATCTGCGTACACTTCCCGGCATTTACTGTTGATTTCACAGGAAAAAACGCATTCAAAGCCAATTTTTTCAAAACCTTGTCTAAAACCTCCTATACCTGAAAATAAATCTATAAATTTCATCTATAATTTAAGGAAAAATGTTACTCAACCCAATGATAACATATTTTGTTTCTCTCTGTTCTTTCACTCTGCGATCAGCAACAGGCTCTCCGGCCTGTTCCACAAGAAAATTTACTCTTTATTGCACTATTATCAGCAACAGGCTCTCCGGCCTGTTCCACAAGAAAATTTACTATTATCAGCAACAGGCTCTCCGGCCTGTTCCACAAGAAAATTTACTCTTTGTGGAACAGGCATCTTGCCTGTTCAGAAAAGGCTTATTGAGAATGATCCAAAATCTCAGTTATAACCAATCCTTAAAAGTCGCAGAACCCCTTGTCGGCATTGCCGTGTCCCTACAGATATCGTAGAATGTCGCCCAAAAACTCCCAAACTTGTCCCGCAGCCGACTAAAATAGAAATAGCAGAACAAAATACAGCCATTATCTACTTCCTTTCACCAACCATGAGTCAAACCTTAGACAACCTCACCGCCATCGATGACAACCTATCCAAACGCCACATCGACCTCGATCCAGGCGGCTACTTCATCATCTATGTCGATCGCACAACCAGCTTAATTTGCGCCAAACACTTCACCAACATCATCGACGATAGAGGCCTCGCCATCGATCCCGAAACCGGCAAACCCATCCCCGCCCGCGGCAAAGTAGAACGCACTGAAGTAACCGTTTTTACCGCCAGAACCGCCAAGGAACTTTGCGTCAAAATCCTAGAAGAAACCCGCCCCAATCCGGTGACAATGTTAGATCACGCGGCTTATTTGGGACGGGAATTTTTACGGGCAGAAATTGCCTTATTGAGCGATCGAGAATACATTCAAGATTAGTGCAATCAACTGACCCTTCGACCCTTCGACTACGCTCAGGGCGACGCTCCGCTCAGGGTACTGCAAATGTCATCTGAATCACGAAAAACCTTGATACCAGAAATAAGTCACCATCGGAATCACTGTCGCCAACACCAACAGCACAACCACTATCACTGTGGCATTGCCTTGGTCTGTTTCTTCAGCTTTTTTAAATGTGCCTTCAACTTGAGTGTTATCAACAACTTGAGGAGCACCTGGATCTGGTTGGCCAGACAAAACTGTCGCGAGGCGATCGCTAGCAGCAGTCAAGGCCTCATTGTATTTGTTACCTTCCCGCAGTGGCACCTGGACGGTTTCCCCAGCCACACTTTGGGCAATTTCATCGGTTAGCAGGGATTTCACGCCTTCTCCGGTGCGAATTGCTGCACTATTGGTAACAGTGTCGAGAACGAGTAAAATTTGATTGGTCTGGTCTTCTGTCGCGGGAAACCACTGTTCAAACAGTTGCTTGGTGAAAGTGGTCGTCGTTTCGCCGTAGTCTAAGCGGTGAATGGTTACAAACCGAACTTGTTTCCCTGTTTGGGTTTCCAAGTTGTCGAGTACGCTGGTAATCGTGCTTTCGCTGCTACGGCTGAGGACATCGCCTTTGTCCCACACCCAGGTGCGATCGTCCGCCGACAACATCGGCATTTCGTAGACACCAGTCGCTAATGCGGGTAACACAGCTATTTGGGATGCGATCAGGGCGATCGCGATCGCGATCGCCAAAGGTTGGATATATTTTGTCCAACTAAAGAGTTGCTTGAGAAGTCTGATCATAAGGTTGAGGATAAAAGTGCCTTTTTCCCAAAAATACTATACAAACCCCCTGAAAATTCATTTTAGATACGGCAATATTGAGAATTAGCTCAGCAATTGAACTCCCTAGCAATTTTTTTTAGGATTTTAACTATGGAACCGGCAGACACTTATAAAGGTTGGATTATTCAATCCCAGAAAGTATTCTACGTCGAGGTTTGGGATAGTCGCGGCAACCGTCACGTCGCTGTCCAAAATGCTAAGACTGAGGATGAAGCTTTGGAATTAGCCAAAAAATGGATTGACAAATATGAGTCAAAACCGGACAGAATGGCGATGGATGAACCCTATCCTTTCGGAGAGGCGATTGATATGCCTTTTTGAAGTTATTCGTTATTGGTTACTTGTTATTGGTTACTTGTTATTGGTTATTGGTTAGTTGTTATTGGTTATTCGTTATTGGAACCAACAAGTAACAACCAACAAGTAATATCAATTCCGGTTGCACTCCTTATGATATAGAGTCCAAGGCAGTGCCCATTAGTGTCAACTTAAGGTATAACCCATAGTCCGGCAGGGGTTGAAACCCCTGCCTAAAAGCGAAAGTCCTCTCAAAGAGGACGGCAGGAGTTGAGCTTAAGTTGACACCTATGGGCAGTGCCGTCTCCCTACAATGTTTTTTGGGTAGGGACACGGCACTGCCGTCTCCTAATTTCTAACAACTAACTAACAACTAATTTTTCGCAATTTGTAGGTGTTTTCTACCAAACTCTGAGCAAATTTGTCAAACCTTTCAGATAGCTTTTCATCCAACAATTTTCCATCTGGACTAAAAGCTTTCCAGGCTTGGGCGATCGCAATTTGTTCAGGAATCACCCAAGCGTGCACCCATCTCAAAATCACCCGCAAATCATTCAGCGCATTACTGTTAACTTGTCCGCCCAAAACGCTGATCGAACCGACTACTTTTCCGTCTAAATGCTCGAAACTCAATAAATCCAGTGCATTTTTGAGTACACCGCTGAGGCTGCCGTGGTACTCCGGCGTTGCCAAAATTAAACCGTCTGCTTCCTTCACCGCATTTCGCAATTTTTCCACGTCTGGGTATTCATGATAATCATTCTCTCCATTGCAAAACGGCAGATTGATCGATCGCAAATCCAATACCTCAACCTCCGCACCCAAAGCCTGCGCCCTATTTGCTGCTACATTCAGCGCCATCTGGCTGTACGATCCAGCCCGCAAACTTCCGCCAATGCCGACAATCTTAACCATAGGATTTCCGAAAATCTAGTAAAACGTACTCATTACGACTATGTTTAGTTTAGCAAGTGCGATCGGCAACTGTCAATCAACTTTAGATTTTAGATCGAAGGGCATGGGGCATGGGGCATGGGGCATGGGGCATAGTTCACTTTTTTGAGAACCGCTATAGATTAATCTGTTCCAAAATCGGGTCATCTAAAACCCAACCCTGTTGTTAAAATAAGTGAATGTAGCACAACCTTCTAAGCGGTTAGAACGTTCTTAATCGCTTAGAAGGTTGCTGTCATTGAATTTTCCTGCTTTCTAAACATCCATCCGTTCAATCCGTTACACAATCCGTTGCCGAACTTCTTCCTTCTTTATATAAATATGAAAAATTCTTGGAAACACGCATGGCTGGGGCATCTAGCCGCCAAAAAAGAAAAGTCGGCCCTGATTCCTGAAACATCAATTCCTGGACGGCATCTTTGGCGCATCCTAGGCAGTTTGGTGCTTTCTCAAGGAATATTGCTCTCGACACCGGTGTTTGCCCAAACCGCGCCAAACACCATGAGTTACAGCACACTGATCAATAGTATAGAAAAAGGGGAAGTCAGCAAAATTGAAATAGATGAAATCCAAAGAACGGCGAGAGTTAAACTAAAAAACAAAAAACCCACCGATACAGTCCAAGTTGTTACCCTGTTCGACTACAACAACCGGGAACTTTACTCGCAAATCCGTGCCAAAAAGATCGACTTTGAAGTTAAACAGACAGCCGACAACACCGCCGCAGTAAATTTAGTTGTAAACTTGCTAGTGATTTTCCTAGTGCTAGCAGTGCTGATGGCTATCCTGCGCCGATCGACCCAATCCCAAGGAAATGCCATGAACTTCGGCAAATCCAGAGCCCGTTTCCAGATGGAAGCCAAAACCGGCGTGATGTTCGACGACGTAGCCGGTATCGAAGATGCTAAAGAAGAACTTCAAGAAGTCGTTACATTCCTCAAAAAACCCGAACGCTTCAACGCGATCGGTGCGAAGATTCCCAGGGGAGTTTTGTTGATTGGGCCTCCCGGAACCGGCAAAACAATGTTGGCAAAAGCGATCGCAGGCGAAGCAGGCGTTCCCTTTTTCAGCATCTCCGGTTCCGAATTTGTGGAAATGTTCGTCGGAGTCGGCGCATCCCGCGTCCGCGACTTGTTCCGCAAAGCTAAAGAAAACTCCCCCTGCATCGTCTTCATCGACGAAATAGACGCGGTAGGAAGGCAACGCGGGGCGGGTATCGGTGGCGGAAATGACGAACGGGAACAAACTCTGAATCAGTTGCTGACCGAAATGGATGGCTTTGAGGGTAATAGTGGTGTGATTGTGATTGCTGCGACTAACCGCCCCGATGTCCTTGATAGTGCGCTGTTGCGGCCTGGCCGGTTCGATCGCCAAGTGACAGTAGATTTACCCAGCTACAAAGGGCGTTTGGGAATTTTGGAAGTTCACGCCCGCAACAAAAAACTCGACCCAGAAGTTACCTTAGATAACATCGCCCGTCGTACTCCCGGCTTTTCCGGCGCTGACTTGGCAAATTTGCTCAACGAAGCAGCAATTCTGACAGCCAGACGGCGCAAAGAGACGATCGCGAATTTAGAAATTAACGACGCGATGGATCGAATCACGATCGGACTCACCCTCAATTCCCTTCTTGATAGCAAGAAAAAGTGGATGACAGCATACCACGAAGTCGGACACGCCCTAGTAGCAACAATGCTCAAAAATGCTGACCCGGTAGAAAAGGTGACAATCATTCCCCGTTCCGGCGGCATCGAAGGGTTTACTAGCTTTTCGCTAGACGACGAAATGATTGACAGCGAAGGTTTGAGGAGTCGATCGCTGCTATTAAACCGGATTACAGTAGCCTTGGGGGGACGGGCTGCGGAGGCAGAAATCTACGGCGACGACGAAATCGACACTGGTGCCGGTAGTGATATCCAAAAAGTTAGCAGTATGGCTAGAGAGATGGTAACGCTTTATGGAATGTCCGATTTGGGGCCTGTGGCTTTGGAAAGTCCTAGCAGTCAGATGTTTATGGGCGGGGAATGGGGTTCGCGATCGCAATATTCCGAAGAAATGGCAGAGAAAATCGATCTACAAATTCGGAAGATTGCCTTTGATTGCTATGCAGAAGCGCGCCGGATTATTAGCGAAAATCGTCCTTTGGTCGATCGACTTGTCGAAGCACTTTTGGATGTAGAAACCATCGATGGCGATGACTTCCGCCAAATTGTCGATCGATATACACAATCGCCCAAAAAACAATTGGCACCGAGATAAAGAGTCATTGGTCATTGGTCATTAGTCATTAGTCAGTTGTTGGTTATTTGTTATTTGTTATTTGTTATTTGTTATTTGTTATTTGTTATTTGTTGGTTCCAATAACTAATGACTAATGACTAATGACTAATGACTACTAACTAATGACTAATGACTAATGACTAATAACTAATGACTAATTTAAGATTGTTGCGCGTACATTTCGCGGAGCACCAAAGCCGGGTCTACCCAACGCCCGCTGTACTTCAATCCCCAGTGTAGATGAGGGCCAGAAGTGCGGCCCGTCATCCCGACTCTAGCAATTCGTGCACCAGCCGGCACTGTTTGACCTTGCCAAATTTGTAAGCCTTCGCGATCGGTATAATAACGTCCGCCGTTAGCAGTTTCTACCCGGCCTCTGAGGTGACAATAGATATGTTCCCAATCTCCCGATCGCACAATCATCCCAGTACCGCACCTACCATCTTCCCAAACTTCGGCAACTTGACCACTCCACCAATTACGAATGTAGCTACCTTCTGGGGCCGCCATATCCAAACCGTAATGAAAATCCCCACCACGGGGGCCGAAAGGAGAAGTGTAGTCTTGAAATTTTTCCACCGGAAAAGAAGCTTCTTGCCACAAATTACCCGTGGCCACCTTGTTTGGTAAGCCTGACTGAGCTTTCACCAACTCCTGCTGGAAATAAGGGCTAATCAAAACAATGCTGATCGAAAGTGCCAGCAGCAGCATTTGTCTGAGACGAAAAAAGCGTTTTACTGTCAGCGGGCCTCTAGAGTATTGCAGGATTTTTTTCACGGCTCAAAGTTAAATGTATGTTTGGGTATGCGTTGTCTGTGAGTGCCAATTCGCTGCAAGATTGCGTGTGAGCTCTACCCGTTTGGCGAATCAGTCGATCAACGTGTATCTTACTCCATCCAGAACCGGTGTCAATGCTTCCGGGTTAACACTCCGGGTGAGGCGCACCAGATTAAATCTGTCTAATTTCTGACTATGGTTGAATTCGATCGACCTTTTGTTTGACACTATAGTTAGTTCGGGGATTTTGGATGTCATTCAAAATCTGAAATTCATCACAAACATCAAGCAATGCTTACTGAAATTTTCCCATTTAGTTTTGCCATAGATGCAACTGCGATCGCCGGTGCATCTTTGTGGTCCTTGGCCCTGTATTGGGGTCTGTCACCCTTCACAGCATGGGTGATCCTGCAACTCAACCGCTGGATGAATTTTGCCGAAAGATCCCTCTATCTGTCGGAAGCCGAGTTTGAGAAGACTCGCGAAGCCAGAGAAGCTCAAAATACTTTTTACGCTTCCCTATTGAGCATTGTCCCCTTTTTAATTGTCGGTGCATTATGCAATTGGGGCGTAGAATTGTCTCTGGGTACTGGTTGGGCAATATCTATGGGCACTATAGCCTGTATTGGGGCGGGAGTTTACGAACTTGGTCGTCAAGACGGTGAGGAGTCTTAGGGGATTTTAGATTTTGGATTTTGGATTTTGGACTTACGCGCGGGTAGTCAGAAACCGGGTTTTTGCAACAATATTTCGTTGTCACCCGCAGATTCGCTAAAAAACCCGGTTTCTTTTGTCGAAGCGCGTAATTCCTGTATGATTGTCGCTCAAAAATTAGGATCTAAAGCTATGAAACTAAAGTGGTTGATACCTGCAATTATCTCATCTTGTTTTATCGTTGTTATTCCTGCGAAAGCGGCTGAAACCAGGTGTGGATGGTTGATAAATCCCACGCCTGCTAATTGGTATCTCAAAGACAAAGATGGTCAATGGACTATCTCAGCGCAAGGGGGATATCAAGCCGTAGGAATGAACAATATTCCTCCTTTTAACGACGATGAATATGTCAAAACTAATGTTAATTATGGATATGGGTGTGCTTGTTTAAATGTGGGAACAGATAGAAATCGCATGAAAATCACCACGATACAAGGTGGTGAACAATTACCACTCTCGACTTGTCGAAAAGATCCGAATTTGCCAAAAATTCGTTAGTTGTGGCGAAACCATACAATTTTTTCAACTTAGTTAAATGAAATACCAACCTGAATTAACATCATTAAATCAAGCCCGTTCCGCCTTCCAACAAATTTGGGGATACGACGACTTTCGACCACCCCAAGGAGAAATTGTCAGCAGTTTATTAAGCGGGAAAGACACGCTGATAATTATGCCGACTGGTGGCGGCAAATCTATTTGTTTTCAATTGCCGGCTTTGTTACAAACAGGCTTAACTCTCGTAGTTTCTCCGTTGGTAGCACTCATGGAAAATCAAGTGCAAGAATTATGCGATCGCAATTTACCCGCTTCCCTCATCCACAGTCAATTGCCAACACAGCAGCGCCGCCAAACTATGCAATCGCTGCAACAGAATAAGTTGAGATTGCTGTACCTATCTCCCGAAACTTTGCTTAGCAAACCTGTCTGGGAAATTATCAGTCAGCCGCACATCCAAATTAATGGTTTAATCTTAGATGAAGCTCACTGTTTAGTTCAGTGGGGTGATACCTTTCGACCAGCTTATCGGCGTTTGGGTACTGTGCGATCGGCTTTGTTGAAAACTAAGCCGGAAGGAAGTAAAATTGCGATCGCAGCTTTTACCGCTACAGCCAACCCCGAAGCACAGCAGACAATCACAAAAGTCTTGCAATTGCAAAAACCACAATCATTTCTACTCAGCCCCTATCGTTCTAACTTACACCTACAAGTCCAAACAGTCTGGACTCCGAGGGGACGAAAACAGCAGTTATTAACTTTTATTAAATCTCGACCAAAAGAAGCAGGTTTAGTGTATGTTCGGACTAGAAAAGACTCCGAAAAATTGGCGAACTTGCTGGAAGAAGCGGGCTATAAAACAGCAGCATATCACGCAGGTTTAAGTCCAGAAGAACGACGGGAAATCGAAAAAGCTTGGCTGAATGGAAATCTTAAGTTTGTGGTTTGTACTTCAGCATTCGGTATGGGAATCAATAAGTCGGATGTCCGATGGGTTGTCCACTATCAAGCACCTTTGCTATTATCAGAATACATTCAAGAAATTGGTAGAGGCGGACGCGACGGCAAATCTGCGATCGCCCTGACGTTGATTAGCGAACCGACGGGCTGGCTATATCCCGAAGATAAACAAAGAAGGGAGTTTTTTCAGGATAAATTGCGATCGCAATATCGAGAAGCCCAGCAGCTAGCTAAAAACCTACCAGTGAAAGGTAATGTAGATGCAGTGGGGCGCGAATTTCCCGAAAGTGCGATCGCCCTTTCGATTCTGCACAGTAGCGGACAATTAAAATGGTCAGATCCTTTTAATTATGTTATTAATAAATCTGCACAGCAGAAAGGCGAAAAACCAAATTTTACCATCGCTGAGGAAATGGTAAAATACCTGAAACATCGGCAGTGCAGATGGCAATTCTTGCTACAAGCTTTTGGTTTTGAAAAGGAGGCTAAGTCAATGCGTTGTGGCCACTGCGATAATTGTAAGTAGATGAGTAGAAAAATACATAAGTATGTCATTCTTAGTCCGCCGAGGCGGACTTTGTTTGTGTAGATCAGCCATAATTGGTATCTTTTTCCTGATTTTTTCCGTGGGTCATTGACTTTTTTGAGAAATGGGATTAGAGTCAGCATATTATTACTTGTTAAGCGATCGCTAAAAATCTTATCAGATCAGCGATCGCTTTTACTTTTGGCGATCGGACTGGAGAATGAAACAGCCCTGCCGCCACGGGGCCAAGAGCCCCTACAACAATTATGCAACTGATTTAGGATTGCTATATATAGATTAAAAACTAAACTGCGTCCGTAAATTCCCCACAAAAATAGTCGGATTATTGTCAAAATTATTGGCATTACCAATTACATAAAATGCCGGGACAATCGAAATATTGTCCGTAACTGGCAAATAATAATTAGCCTCAACCTCGTACTGAGTACCACCATTTCCCCCGCCAGAAACCAGAAACCTGCGGCCGCCCGTAACGTCGAACGGTACTAAAAATGACACCGTAAACAAAGCCCCTTTTTTGATTAAATCAGGAAACGCTACTCCTAACTGATAAGATTGAGTTTTAATCGTGCCATCAGGTCGATTTGTGCGGGGAAATATATTGGTTTCACCGTAGCCGTAGCGGCCGAAAAGACCGAAACGGCGAGTTAGTGACCAATCGAAATTGAAACTAAAAGTATTCGCAGTAGCATCACCAACTTTCCCGCCGAAACCGTCATCTGCTAAACCGTTAATCGGCTTACCAACAGGGGCTCCAATTAGTCCGCCAATTTGCCGAATGTTGGAACGAGAGTAGAGAAAACGCAAATTAGCCCGATCGCTCGGACTAAAGGTTAACTCAACTGTACTCGTATTCGTCGCATTAAACAAGCCTTGAGACGGATTAGAAGCTGAATTAAACACCGAAGAGGGCAAAAATTCCATACTCTCGCCCAAATAACCAAAACGCAGTTTAAATTGGCGGCTGATATCCCACAAAGCCAAAGCACCGGCACCGCGTTTAGTAGCAGTTAATAACGTACTGTTGTTAGAATTAAAGCTGCTGGCACCATCTACGAAAAAATTAAAGTTATTGTTGTCAAAGTAGCGATAGAAATTAATTCTTGGCCCGACTACTACTTGCAAGCTATTAGCAACTGGAAATCGATAAGAAAGTTCTCGCAGAATCACTTCATTAGGATTGTTTCCCGCAGTTTGATCGAGAAATGGAGTGCCAAATGTATTGAACAAACCCGCAGAAGTAAATTGATTTGCTGGTGAATTGCCATTCCCTACAGCTAATTGTGTAATCAACTGGTCTTTGCCTGTAAAAGAAGTATTTAGAGTCAACCAAACTAACTGGCTAAAAGTAATTTCTGGGTTGTCAACTTTCTGGACAATCGGTCTGTTGGTGACCGGATCTCGTCCGCCCGTTCGAGCGACTGGAACAGCATTTCTATCTGTGGCTTCAACTCTGACTTTATCGTTTGCAAAAGCTCCTGTCATGTTGAACCAAGCAAAGCCACTGAGTTTAGTTGTAGTAGAAAATTGGTTGGCTTCTAGTTCGGAAGTACGAGCTTCTAAAGCATCGACTCGCCCTCGTAATGTAGCTAATTCTACTGCAAATTCTTCTTGCAACTTTTGCAGAGCAAGTAAATCTTCTTTCTTGACTAAATTGGCTGTTGATACACTAATTTGTTTAGTGATTTGGTCTAAGCAGGCGTTTAATCCAGCGGCGAATTCGTAGCGAGTCATGGCTCGATTACCACGGAATGTGCCGTCGGGATATCCTGCAATGCAGCCGTATCTTTCTACCAAGGATTGTAAGGCTTGAAATGCCCAGTCTGTTGGCCGCACGTCGGATAGTTGGGAAACAGATGTGACTTGTGCTACGTCTTCTTGTATACTGAGGGGATCAGCGGCGTTAATCTCGCTGCTAATATCAGCAACTGTGCCAACTTCAGCAACTTTTTGAGGCTGAGAAATGTTTGCAGTTTCTAACTCTTTTGGGGACAATTTACGGATTGTCCCCATTATTTTTGGCTCTGTTGTTACGGTCTCTGCTGTATCTATTTCTGGTAGCTGCGATGCTTCAACCTCAATCGCTCTCAGTGTTTCGTCTGAGGGACTCCCATTGACCGGACTACCTTCGATCGCAACTTCTGAAGTTGAGTTATCCTGAACTTGAGCAATTGTCGCGATCGGACTCAAAGGCACTGCGACACCAGAAATCAATAAAGACAGCCACAAGGCTTGAAAGGAAGCTGGAAGATTCGCCATAACACTCACACCACTCATTAGAAACAGAAGTTGACAAATTTTAATTCAACTTCTTGTAACTAAATGTAATTGTGACGACAAAATACTTTTTTGTAACAAAGATTAATATAATTGACTAATTACCATTGTCCATTCTCAATCCCCCATTCTCAATACTCCTGAAGACTTATCAAAACAAATTCGCAACTCTCGCGCCAAACTTAAAGGTTTCAGGAATGCGATAGTCTATCTTGTCATAGCTGTGCAGCACATCGCTAATCCCTGTATGAATTAAGTTTTCGATGTGCAGCAACTGCTCGGAAGAACAGCGAACCTGAATGGTATTATTTGATAGAGAATCAGAAGATGCGATCGCGGTATAGGTATTGGGAATGCGACTGAGCACGTAAGCAATCAAATCCTGTCGCAAACCAGAGGGTGAAAAAGCTTCTTGATAAGGATATCTGGGATAAGCATCCAAGATATTTTCCACTTCCTCTGTAACTACGGCTAAAGTAAGATTGACCAGAGTTTTATCCATTTTCCCAGTTTCCAAACATTAATTAACGAAGATTCTGTCTGATTTCTTAGTCCACGCAAATGGACTATGTTTGCGTAGGGGCAATCCCCCGTGGTTGCCCAGATTTCGATCGCCGAGTTTTCTGGCGATCGATATTCAATTGAAGACCTTGGATTAAACATTATCTGAAGAATCTGAGGAAATTATGAAGAAAATCATTTTTGTCGTAGTATGATTCGGCATATTTAAGACGACTGCTACCACCCAAGAATTTCAGCCACTTGCTGTGCCAATTTCAAAGGGTCAAAAGGCTTAGCAATCACCCCTGCTACTCCTAAATCAGCAAAACCGCTCAAATCGATCGCCTGTACCTTAGCAGTTAGGAAAATAACCGGAATCATCCGAGTAGCCGCATTATTTTGTAACAAACCAAACAGAGTAACTCCGTCCATATCCGGCATCATCACATCCAGCAGAATAGCGTCAGGGAGTTGAGTTTGGGCCACCAGCAATCCTTCGTTGCCATTACGAGCAATCAGCACCCCCCAGCCACCTAAATGTTCCAGACAAGCCTGAATTACGCTACAGAGGTTTTTTTCATCATCGATCACCAGAATCTGCTTTGCTGACATAATTAAGACTCAAAATTTGAAATTTACCAAACTTTTATTGCCCTTCCCCTTCAAAGGGTGCAGGGAGTGTGAAATAGAAACTGCTGCCTTCTCCCACCACACTTTCAACCCAAATTCTGCCACCATGCTGTTGCACAATACTGCGACAGATAGCCAAACCCAAACCAGTTCCGCCTTTTTGGCGAGAATCAGAAGCATCTACCTGTTGAAAGCGTCCAAAGATATTCTCTAGCTTATCAGCAGGAATACCCCTGCCTCGATCTTTGACTTCAAATAAAACCCGTGAAGCGTAGCTATCCCGTAGGGAATCGCCCAAATCTTCAACACTGACAGTAACTGTACTCTGGGCAGGCGAAAATTTAATCGCATTGCTCAGTAAATTTACCAGCATCTGAATAATCCTATCTGGTTCCGCCCAAATTTGTACTGACCCAGACACAATCGACAAATTAATATTATTTTGATCGACTAAAGATTGTACACTCTTCACAGACTGCCGGATCAAATCCGTAGCATCGCACCACTGCTTAGCTAGCGTAACTTGAGTCGAATCGAGCCGCTCTAAGTCGAGAATATCATTTACCAAACGTACTAAGCGTTCGGTATCATTCGACGCGATTTCTAACATCTGTTTGGCAGTTTCCGGCTGATTTTTGAGTACCCCACCCGCCAGCAAACCTAAAGAACCACGAATTGAGGCAAGGGGTGTTCGTAATTCGTGGCTGACAATCGAAATAAACTCGTTTTTCATTTGTTCAATTGCCCGACTTTCTGTGATATCTGCTACAGTGCCTACATGACCGATGAGTTGACCTAGGGGGGAAAAAATAGGGGCTGTTTTGACTCGACAAAACCGGACAGTTCCGTCGCGATGAATATGGCGAAATTCGCAGCTAAATTCTGGAGCGAAGGATTTTGGATTTGACCACATAGACAGAACAACTTTCAGGTCTTCCTGGTGCACAAACTGCATCCAGCCGTCTCCTAAAGCTTCTTCTGATGTGAAGCCACCAATTGCTTGACAGCGGGGATTTGTATAGATAAATTTCCCCTCAGCATCAATTTTAAAAATGCCGACGGGGGAACACTCACTCAGAGAGCGAAATAAAGCTTCGCTGTGACGCAGTTCTGTTTGAGAGAATTCTAGTTCTTTGGTGCGCTGGAAAACTCGGATTTCTAACTGTTGGTTAAGTTTTTGGAGACTTTTTTCAGCAATTTTGCGATCGCTAATATCGCGCTGCACAGCCACCCAATGGGTAAACCAACCAGTTTTATCGGCAATTGGCACAATACTAAGTTCGACCCAAAATTCTGTGCCGTCTTTGCGATAGTTGATTAAGTCAATCCGCAGTGGCTGCCAGTTTTTCAAAGCTGTGCGAATGCGATTGAGACTTGTCCTCTCAGTTTTTTCTCCTTGCAAAATACGCGGCGTTTTGCCGAACACTTCTTCTAAGCTATATCCACTGAGCCGGGTAAAGGCTGGGTTAACATAAATAATCCGCGGGCCTGGTTCGTCAATCGGTTCAGCTTCAGTAATTAAAACAGCATCATTAGTTGTGGTGACCACTGATTCTAGCAGGTGTAATTGTAATTCTCTGGATTTGCGATCGCTAATCTCCATCACCGTCCCCACCATCCGCACCGCTTCGCCTTCTTCACTATAAAAAAACTTGCCCTTCCCCTCCATCCAGTGAATACTACCATCAGGCCAAACCACGCGAAATTCGTGATCGTAATCTGCTCTTCGAGTCCGTGCCTCATCACTCGCATTATTCAAATTTAAAAGATCTTCTGGGTGAATGCAGGCTGCAAAACATTCATAACTTCCATCAAAACTTCTGGGGGCAAGTCCAAACAATTGTTCGTGTTCAATCGACCAAATAATATGATTACCAGGCACATCCCAATCCCAAAACCCAATCTTGGTAGCAGACAAAGCTAAGGTTAATTGCTGATTGATTTTCCGCAGCTCAATTCCGACAATAGTCACTCTAAGTTCTAGGGCTATTTCGATTTCGCACTGCTTCCAAGGTAAAGATTTTAATCTCACAGTTTCTTGCCACAATTCAAAGGAATTACGAGGAGACAAACTTCTACTACCGCCGAAATCGAATTCATCGGCTGAGTCGAGTTTGCCCGCCCAGTTGACAGTTTGAATTACTTCGGGACGAAACCACAAAATATAATGCTTTTGCATCTGAGATATCGCCAGCACCAACAAACCGCTAGCAACTTCTTTGAAGCTGTCGGCTTTTGGATAGACTTTTGCCAAAGAATCCGTATAAAAACTATCATTATTTAGTTGCGTTTCTACCCAGGCAATCAACTCTTGGATATCTGCCAATTCGGGCGTTTTGCCAATCAGCGTTAAGTTTTCCTTGGCACACACAACTGCACCACTAGCACCAACTAATTTTAGCAAGTTATCTTTTTGTTTGAGTAAACCCTCAGCAAAACCATGTTCTTGAGAAATATCTCCAACAAATTTAGCACAAATTGATTTTAAATAAACTTCGTATTCCCGGTCTTCATTATCTTTTTTATGACTTAGTTCTAAAGCCATAAATTTGGCTAGCAGTTCACAAGCGCTGCGTATTTCATAGCTGACATATTTTGGGGTCTGGTTGTGGCAAGCGATTAATCCCCACAGTTTTTTATCTTTAATTAAAGTCATCGTCAGACTAGCACCAACGCCCATGTTTTTGAGATATTGAACGTGGCAAGGCGAAACGCTTCTCAAACAACTAAAACTCAGATCGAGCGGGCGCTTAGTCAGCGGATTATCATGAGGAATTAGCTCTATAGGCTGACAGTTGACATCAGAAATAAACCGCATTAAATTCTTGGTAGCAAGATGTCTTGCTAGTTGAGGGATATCGGTATTTGGATAGTGCAATCCCAATAAAGGGTTCAAACTTTCTACTTTATCTTCTGCCACAACCTCCCCTGCATCGACCGCATCAAACTGATAGACAATCACTCGGTCAAATTCAATTATTTTTCGGATCTCTTGAGTGATTACATCACATAAATTTCTTAATGTATTTGTTTTTTGAATATTGTTTAATGACCCTTCTACTAAGTTATAAAAATTAAAATTTTTCTGATATTCTGGGGGGACTTTAGGTTCTAACTCAATAATTATTAATCCATTTGAACGGTGAATTGTCCCATTCAATATTTTGTTTTTACTTTCGGTATGTATGTATAATACAATAGGATTCAGAAGATCTAACTCTTTTGTTAATGCTGTTTTTATTGCTCCATTTGTTTCGGTTGTTATAAATTGATCCAAAAATTTTCCCAACATTTCCTGGGGGTGTAAGCCGATCGCCTCAAAGGTATTATTGCTAACTTGTATAATTTTTAATAGGGGTTCTTCTAATACCAAAAGAATGCCATGACTTTGAATTGAACTGGGGGGATGAATCGGTTCAGATTCGCTGTCATTGAGTCCGACTGTTTCTGAGGAAAATATCATTTTTTTATGCTACCATGAATATTTTTATGATATCGATCCCTGTAGGGACACGGCATTGCCATGTCCTTCATCAACTATAAGTTAGCGTTGTGTTAGTTCCAGCTTGTACCTAAGTTTGTTCCGCTCTAAACGATTCAGAATCCGAGCAATTAATTCTGGTTCTACGATGGGCTTGTTCACGTAGTCATCAGCACCTGCAACAAACATTTGGCGCACTATTTCGGACTCGGAATGAGCCGTTAAAAACAGCACGGGGAGCTTGCTCCAACGCAAGTCATTGCGTACTGCTAAACACAGTTCGATACCACTATAACCGGGCATTTCCAAATCTAAAATTAGTAAATCGGGACAAGTAGTCTCTAGTACCTCCCAGAAATTTTGGGGCTCATCCAATGTGGTTAGTTGAAATCCCCAAGGTTGCAGAATGATTTTCATTGCAGCCAATAGATCTACGTCATCATCCACCACCATCACCTTAGCTTCTGCTGGGCTAGTTTGGTCAAGAATGCGATCGACTGCTTTGAGTATATCTGCTGGAGGGATGGATTTGTGTAAAAAGCCAGAAGCTCCCAAGCGTGCTACTTCGATGCGATCGCTCAAATGGTTGTACTCGCTCAACACCATGACGGGAATTTCTGGTTTTTGACGGAGGAGTTCGGCTAGAAGGGCAATTCCGTTTTCCTGAGTTCTCGAAAAGTTTAAATCCAGCAAAATTGCGTCGGGAGGCTGTCTGGCGATCGCACTTTTTGCCACTTGCGGAGAATTCGCCACTTCTATCTGGAATTTCCAAGCTGATGCTGCTGCTTTGAGGCGATCGATTTGCAAAACATCGTCATCAATTATTAGCAATTGACGATTCCCGGAAACCTGAACAACAGGATTGCTTTCAGGTTCTGTTGTTGGCAAATCAAAGACCCCTTTTAGCAAATTAACTAATTCCTCAATCTGCCAATACGCCCCTGATTTAGAAATATTTTCAGTCTTAAATAAATGTTCGAGCTTACGGGCTATTTCCGAACCTTTCTGCAACCCAAAAGTTCCCAAAGAACCGGCTAATTTGTGAGCTTCAAATTGAGCTGCTTGTCGGGTTTGATTGTCCAAGGTTTCGGTGTTGAATTTTGCGATCGCGCGATCAAATATCTGCACCCTTTCTGCAAAACTTGCTTGGAAATTTGCCCGAATTTCAGCAATCACAGCCGAGACTTTTTCCTGACGGGACTTGGTGTTAGGTTGATTGATGGGCCCGCTGGCTTGACCCGATACAATCTCTTGACTTTTGGCACTTTCTGCTGTTGGTAGACTGCTCTCCTCCGGCAGACTTTTCAGCCGATAGCCCAATCCGTACACCGTTTCAACTAAATCCACAATCATCCCGGCTGCTTTCAGCTTTTGTCGCAAACCCTTGATGTGAGCGGTAACGGCTTCTTCTTGAGGAAACTCGCCGGCTGACCAAATGCGATCGAGTATGGCGCTACGGCTGAATATGCGCCGGGGATTTTTGAGGAAAAGTTCTAGCAGATTGTACTCTTTTGGAGTCAAGTGCAGCACTTTTTCCTCATAAGTTACTTCCGCAGTATCTAAGCTGATTTGCAGTTTTTCCCAGGTCAAATGTTTGCTCAACAAATGTGCCTTACCCCGACGCAGCAACGCCCGAATTCGAGCGATTAATTCCGGCAAATTAAAAGGTTTGACGACATAATCATCTGCACCAGCCTCTAAACCTTGGACTCGATCTACACTACTATCTAAGGCTGTTAGCAATAAAATCGGCATTTGGTAGCCACACGCCCGCAACTCCCGACACACACTAATCCCGTCCAGTTTCGGAATCATCACATCTAAAAGAATCAGGTCGTAATCGTAGGTTTTCGCCAATTGCAAGGCTGTTTCACCGTCTCCTGCTGTGTTGAAAGCATAATTGTGAGCATCGAGCGATCGTGCCAGCAAATTGACAGTAAGTTTGTCATCTTCTACTATCAGGATTTTCATGAATTTCAATCCTCAATTCAGGTTGGTAGGGACACTCCAAGAGCCCATTGGTGTCAACTTAAGCTGTCAGCCCGCCAAGTTTGTTGGTCATCCCGCGAGTCCGACAGGGGTTCAAACCCCTGTCTAATAGCTAAAGTCCTCTTCAACCCTTGCCGGACTATTGGTTGTACCTTAAGTTGACACCTATGGGCACGGGGCCTTAGTCCCTACAGCCCCAGGGCTGTATTTCATCTCTATCATCTTTTGTGTTTCAGTGCCTCTTGAATTTTTTGAATCAGATATTGTGATGAATCTTGATGTTTAACAATGTCTTCTAACTCTGAAACCGCTACTTCTGCCTGATTAATTTCTTGAAATAGAGAACGAGAAGTGGAACTTTCATTACTACTCAAAGGAGCTTTAAGTCCTGACATTAAACTTACATCTTTTTCAGCTATTAAGTCCTCCAACTCTAACAGCGCCATTTCCGCCCGCTCGATTTTTTCTGTAACGGATTTAGCCACATTAGCACCAGCCCTTGCTGCCTCTGTTAGTGCATGAACCCGAAGTTTAAATCGGCTAGCAATTTGCTCCATTTGAGTCCCCAATTCAAAAGTTTTACTTGCCAGTCTGGCAATCTCCAGACTCACTTGACTCAAACCATTTGGTTGATTTCCCATTTGATTGGTAACTACGGCAACTTGTACAGCCAAATGCCTCACTTGTTCGATCGCCTCCCCGATCGTTCTGGAAGTGCGGTTAACCGTTTCCAAATCGTTGGCTATTGCTTTGCCAACCCCTAAAATTTTATCTGTATTATTGCAAATAGAATTAGCGCCCTGAAAAGTAGCCTGAAATGCGAGGCGACCTTCCGCAGAAATCAGCTTGGCAATCTTCAGAAATTGCTGATTTTGTTGAACAATTTCTTGAGCTTGTTTTGCCAGTGCAGCTTGCTGAGGACTAAGAATCTGATGAGACTTTTCGGCTTGGCGCTGCCTAGACTCTAACAACTGATTGTATTGTTGAACTTTGGTTTGCTCTTGTTTAATTTTGGCGATATACTTTTGTCGTTCGGCTCGATATCTTTGAATATTTCTGTTAGTTTGCGTTAAAATATTTGACTGAGCCAGTAGCAAAGTTTGGATATCCAAAATACCAAAATCTCGGTTTTCCATCTCGACAATGATTGGTTCGTAGATTAGGTCTTTATGCCTATTGAGAACTGCTTGCACTGCATCGTCAATTCTCCATTTTTCCGACAGCAAAAAAGGCGGAATTCTGATGAAATCCAAAAGCAATCGAATTGGGTTGTCCCAATATAATTCTACGCGATCGGGAAGATTCATTTGCTCTTGAAATTTGACGCGAGAAATCATGCCTAGAATCTGGGAGTTATGAGTAATAATGACTCCCGGCAGATCTGGTTCTTGCCCAAACTTGTGAGCCACAACTTGTCCTGGAGTTGTAGAACTCACGCTGAAGTGATGAGACGGCAGATGTCCGATTGTGGAATCGGGGGCGAGGTGGGTTGGATTGCTCATTTACCCTATCGTGTCAATAAGTAGAAGTTAACACAAATTATATATTAACAGTATACTGGAATAAGATTATTTCATGTCTGATTATTTAAAACAACAGGGAAAATACCTAGATTGAAACTAAAAACCTTAAGTCGTACTTTGCCTTTAGCAACTTTTGAGGTTGTGTACCAGTTGTTACAGCAAATGGCTGAACTCCCTGGGGCGATTTGGCTGGGAGACCACAATTTGCTAGCTTTTCAAAATGGCGGAGAAATTCCGTCAGAAAGGTTTGCAGCAGTGGTGTCAGATCAGTTTAGCGCGCTGGTGCGGGGAAAGCGAGATCAGTTAGGGACAAAGCAGCAACAAGCCAGTGAAAAAAATCCTAATTTTCTATTGAATGTGGAATTGACTTTCGAGCCGGAGGCGATCGCAAATTTTCTCTCTCCCCTCGCAGAAAAACTCTCATCAATAACGCCAGCATTCTCACTACCTATAGACATTATCGCCCTCAAACAAGCAATTAAAAATATACAGTCAAACTCGGTAACAGTTCAGAGCGAATTTACCCTAAGTTTGCTGGAAGTTTTGGCAGTTGCAAGTAGTTCAACAAGTCAACAACCAGTTGCCGAACTCAAAGCAGAAATTGGGGAACATCTTGTCGCAAAAATAATTGCTTCAGAAACCCGATCAGACTATACTAAAGAATCAGTAAATCACTTGCATATTCCCGCTTCTTTTGTTTCATTATGTCAGCCGATGGAAGATGCTTTGCAGAAGCAACTAGCCCAGGAGCGACTTTTGAATCAGGTAACAACTCAGATTCGTCAGAGTTTGGAATTACCAGAAATTTTGTCAAAAGCAGTCGAGCGAGTGCGAGAGTTTTTGGAAGTCGATCGCCTGTTAATTTATCAATTTGAAAAATTGCCATTACCGCACAAAGGCGATTTAGAAAAAGAAATGTCTGCACCGATTTCTCACTCTGAAGAACTTAAAGAAAATCCTGGCAATCACCTGTATTTAGGTCGCGTTACCTATGAAGCTTTAGCCACGCCATCTATCTCGTCTGTACTGAATTTTACAGAAGGCGCGAACTGTTTGCCGCAGGGAGTTTTGCACCGAGAAAAATATCGTAAAGGTTTGACTTTTGCCGTTACGGATGTGGAAAAAACTTACTCTTCGCAGCCCTGTTTTTTAGAGTTGATGCGACGAGTCAAGGTGCGGGCTAAGTTAGTAGTACCCATCGTAGTCCAAGAAGAATTGTGGGGGCTGCTAATTGCTCACCACTCTAGTTGTCAGGAGTGGGAAGAAAGCAAAAAAACATTTTTGCGACAAATAGCGGAACATTTGGCGATCGCAATTTATCAAGCCGAGCTTTATGCAGAAGTACAGCAGCAAAAGCGCACCTTAGAACAGCGGGTAATTGAGCGCACCAGCGAACTGCGCGATGCCCTCGCCGCTGCCCAGTCAGCAAGCCTTGCCAAGAGCGAATTTTTAGCAGCTATGAGTCACGAATTGCGGACTCCCTTGACCTGTGTCATCGGCATTTCTGACACGCTGCTGCGGTGGTCTTATGGTAAAGTTGGCAGTAAGGAAGTGCCGATCGAAAAACAGCGAAAGTATTTGCAAACAATCCGCGATAGTGGCGATCACTTATTAGAATTAATTAATGATATTTTGGATTTATCGCAAGTAGAAGCCGGAAAAGCTGTATTAAAAATTAGCGAATTCTCTCTTTCTAAATTAGCATCTCAAAGTCTGCACGCCCTCAAGGAAAAAGCTGTTGAAAAAGGAGTGGAACTTTTACAAGAACAGCGGATCAGTCAAGAGTGCGATCGCTTTACCGCTGATCCGCGCCGCTTGAGACAAATTCTATTCAATCTTTTAGGAAATGCGATTAAATTTACTCCCGAAGGCGGGCGAGTTGTCCTGCGAGTTTGGGTAACAGAAGATAAAACTCGAACGCCGATAGTGCGGCAACCCGGTACTATATCAGCAGGAAGTATCGCTGTTTTTCAAATCAAAGATACCGGCATTGGAATTCGCGAAGATCAGCGCTCGCTTTTGTTTCAAAAATTCCAGCAATTGGATTCCCCGTACCGTCGCGAATACGGCGGCACTGGTTTGGGACTAGCATTAACTAAACAGTTAGTAGAACTGCATGGCGGTGCGATCGAAGTTGACTCTACCGTTGATGTCGGCTCTACTTTTACAGTTTTTATACCCATCCAAAATCTAAGTAAAGAAGAAGACTCAAAGTTCAAGTATGAAAAATTCAATTCATCTTTACCGCTGCATTCTTCTTCCTTGCGAGGTAGTCTTGTGCTGATCGAAGAAGATGAAGAAACTGCTATGTTGATTTGCGATATATTGACCGCCGGAGGACTTCAAGTCGTTTGGATGATTGAAGGTTCGGCGGCGGTAGAACAAATTGAACTTTTGCAGCCTAATGCTGTGATTGTCGATATGCGTTTGCCTGGTATAAATGGTGGGGAAATAGTTCAGCAATTGCGCCAAAAACCAGCTACTAAAAATCTCAAGATTTTGGCTTTAAATGCTAATGAAATTCCATTGGATCAGATATCTGTTGTGACGGGGGGAGCTAATGATTGTTTGGTAAAACCAATTCATCCGAAGCAATTGCTGGACAAAGTTATTGCTTTAATGGCTAATGGTAATGGGGTATAGGGAATTGGGAATTGGGAATTGGGAATTGGGAATTGGGAATTGGGAATTGGGAATTGGGAATTGGGAATTGGGAATTGGGAATTGGGAATTGGGAATTGGAATTGGGAATTGGGAATTGGGAATTGGGAATTGGGAATTGGGAATTGGGAATTGGGAATTGGGAATTGGGAATTGGGAATTGGGAATTGGTTATTCACGCTGATTTTCAAAGGGGTAATTCAAAGTTATGAATTGTAAAATTATCATTGCAATTCATATGTTCCACAAAGAGTGAATTTTCTTGTGGAACAGGCATCTTGCCTGTTCATAAACAGCTTATTGAGAATGGTGTAATACCAATTTTTTATGAGGCTGCATAGAATCCGATCCCCCCTTAGCTTGCCCCCTACTCCCCCTTAATAAGGGGGGGACAAGATTCCGATCAAAGTCCCCCTTCTTAAGGGGGATTTAGGGGGATCGAGATATGTGCAACTTCACATTAAATTGGTGTAACATATGAGTTGTAATATATCTATGTTGCGCCTGAGCGTAGTCGAAGGGCTTAGCACAATTCCCAATTCCCAATTCCCCATTCCCCATTCCCCATTCCCAATTCCCCATTCCCAATTCCCCATGCCCAATTATTTATGATTAATTGTCAAATTCCTACAGGATTAATTGTTTCTTGTCAAGCACCTGCTGATTCGCCACTACATGATCCGATCGCAATTACTGCGATCGCTCTCACGGCTGTCTATCGAGGAGCTAGTGGTGTGCGAATTGATACTCCAGCCCACATTGCGGCTGTGCGACAACAGATTTCTGCGCCCATAATCGGGATTTGGAAGCAGCAATTGCCGGGATGCGAGATTTATATTACTCCTCGGTTTGAAGACGCGCGGGCGATCGCACTAGCCGGATCTGATATCATTGCTATTGACGCTACTCTCAGGAATCGTCCCGCAGCAGAACCAGATTTAAAGGTATTCATTGCCCGAATTCACAACGAATTAGGAAAATTAGTGATGGCAGATGTAGATACAATAGAATCTGCGATCGGGGCAGTTGAAGCTGGTGCAGATATCGTAGCAACTACTCTTTTTGGCTACACTGCTGAAACGCAAAATCAACTTCCACCGGGATTTGATTTGCTGGCTCAAATGGTGGAAAAATTACAGGTTCCAGTTATTTGTGAAGGTGGCATTTCTAGCCCGGAAATGGCAAAAAAAGCATTAGATTTAGGAGCGACTGCTGTGGTTGTCGGTACAGATATTACTGGAATTGATAGTAAGGTGACAGCTTATAAATTGGTTATTTGTTAGGCAAATTTGGACACGGCAATGCCCATAGGTGTCAACTTAAGCTTTTAGTCCGCCAGTCCTCCCGCTCACCCGTCAGTCCGCCAGGGAATGAATTCCCTGTCTAATAGCTAAAGTCCTCTCAAATTGAGAGGACTTTAGCTTTGAGACAGGGGTTTCAACCCCTGTCGGACTATCGGTTTTACCTTAAGTTGACACTAATGGGCAATGCCGTGTCCCTATTTTATAAACCCAATTGCCGATCGCTAAATTAGCACACCGTTGATCAAGCTGCTGACTAAAGCCAAGGCGAGGGCTCCTAATACCGCACTCCAAATCCCCATCCGCAAGCTAAACCCCTGAACCAATTTTGCAGCCGTGGCAAAAATAATCACGTTCATTACAAACGCAAACAGGCCGGAAAGTAAGCCCAGCGTCAGCACATTTGGCACGAAAAAAACTGCTTTCAAAATTGGCAAAATTAAAACATTCAAAATTCCTAAAATCGCCGCTGCAAATACTGCTTTTGGCGTACTGTCGATTTCAACGCCGATCGGCAATTGAGAAATTAGCAGCAAGCTACTTCCCGTCACCAGCCAAGCAATCAAAAAGTCGATCGGTTCCATAGCCCATACCTCCATCACACTTGTTTTGTAAAAAAATTGATATTTGAATGTCCAATGCCTTGATTTTTATGTTAATCAAAAAACTCCGCTGATTCCTCTACCGATCGGCAGAATTTGTGTCGGATTTACTCTTTATGCGGAGAATTGCTAGATCCGAGGCAATTTTTCCCGGATGGGAACCGCTTCAACCTGTTAGTTGAAAAAAAGAGTAGATTAACTAATATGGCTAGCGACTTTTCTTTTAAATCTCAAGTCAAATTTGAAAAAAATGCCTTAGACGATACTGTACGGCAACGGGGTCGATCGCTCCAAGTGATGGTTTTTATGCTCCTAGTCACTACTTTAGTCACATTACCCCTATTTCGTCTAGCCGAATTACAACTGGTACAGGGAGCTTATAACCGACAACGGGCAGAAAACAACCGGATTCGTCCAGTTTCGGTGGCGGCGGTTCGTGGCCCACTTTTAGATCGCAACCAGAAAATTTTTGCGGCTAATCGCGTATCTCGATCGGTATATTTGTGGCCAAAAGAGCGATCGGCCCAGGAGTGGCAAGAAGCCGTCGCTATACTCAGCCCGATCGTAAACGTCCCCGCCCCCGAAATTATCCAAAAGCTCGACAAGGCAGGCTATAAATCTGCTCTACCAGTGCGAATTAGTAAGGATATCAATATTGCTACTTTCGTCGCTTTGGGAGAACAAGCTAATACTTTGCGAGGGGTAGAAATTCGCCCAGAATCGGGTCGCGACTATCCCAACCAGCAATTAGCATCCCATCTTTTAGGATACGTCGGCGAAGCTAATTTAGATGAATTAAAAGCTAATCCTGGATATCCGATGGGAATGATCGTTGGTAAAATGGGAGTTGAAAAATTAGTTAATCCCAATTTAGAAGGTGTTTGGGGAAGCCGTTTGATTGAGGTGAATGCTAAGGGCGAGGAAATCCAAGATTTAGGTGTAAAAGAGCCGATTGCTGGCAAACCTGTACAGCTAACCTTAGATTTAGATATGCAGAAAACTGCGGAAAAAGCTTTAGGTAATCGCCTGGGTGCAGTTGTGGCGATCGATATCAAAACCGGAGCTCTTTTAACAATGGGTAGTTGGCCGACATTTGACCCAAATATTTTCACCCGTAAGGTAACTCAAAAAGAATGGGATCGGCTCCAAGGGCCAGACAAACCATTTTTAAATCGAGCAGTTCAAGGTTATCCAGTCGGTAGCACTTTTAAAATTGTCACTTCTGTAGCGGGGATGGAGTCGGGCAAGTTTTCTCCTGATTCAAAGTTGGTAAGTTCTGCTTCAATTAACATCGGCGGAATTTCTTTTAATGAACATGGTTCTGGTTACGGTGCGATCGGTTTCCGCGATGCTTTAGCCTACAGCAGCAATACATTTTTCTATCAAGTAGGTATGGCGGCGGGGCCGGAACAAATGGCGAAATGGGCTAAGAAAATGGGAATTGGTGGTACGATTAATTTAGATCTTTTGGGTTTAGATGCGGCCAATCATGGTCAAGTTCCCATACCATCAGAGAAAAGGAAAATGTATGGGGAAGATTGGTATGTTGGCGATACGGTAACAATGTCGATCGGTCAAGGTTTGGTACTTTGTACTCCCCTAGAATTGGCTGTGATGGTGTCAACTATTGCCAATGGCGGTTGGCGAGTACAGCCGCATTTGTTGGCTTCTCAAACCAACACTCCGATTACTCAAAAAATTCAAACTGGTATTAAGCCAGCAACTTTGAATGTGATTCGGGAGGGATTGATTGATGTGGTGAAAAAAGGTACTGGCAGAGGCATGAATGATGGTACTATTCCTTTGAGTGCGGGCAAAACAGGGACGGTGGAAATGCCTGGTCATCCTGACAATTCTATGTATGTGGGTTTTGCTCCTGCTGATAAACCGGAAGTTGCGATCGCGGTTATCGTTGAAGGTGGCGGATATGGTGCTGTGTCGGCGGCCCCAATTGCTCATGAGGTATTCCGAACTTATTTCCAAAAGCAAGGTTTTAAACCGACTATTAAGAAGCCTTAATTGTTATTGGTTAGTTGTTAATTGTTATTGGTTACTTGTTATTGGTTAGTTATTGACGGTTAACTGTTATAGCAACCGCCAAGGTGCTCTGGTCATTGAGCGGAGTCGAAATGTCCATTTCGACCCTTCGACCTTCGACTACGCTCAGGAAACGGCTATGCTCAGGAACCAATAACCAATAACTAACAACCAATAACTAATTTCCAATTCTATCCAAAATTATCATTTCTGAACCAACTACCGGATTTCTAGCTATTAATTTTCCTTCCACATTCATAACTTCTAAATTACTAAAATCTAGTAAATTAGCTTCTTTAAACATTTGATTTACTAGCTGATTTTGTGCCAATTCGCTGAGTCCATACCAATCTTTAGTTACTTTTACTGTCAAGCGACTGCTGGAAAAATTAGCTTCAAAGGACTTAACTAAACCGCCACCAAGCCGATCGCTAATTTCAGCAACTTGATTTTGAATCCCCGCAATCAGAGACTGTTCTGGTGTCAGTGGTGCGGGCTGGAGATTTTCAACAGGTTTCGGTGCTGTCGGTGCGACTAAATCGGGCAACTTACTTTTAAATTTGGCAGATTGCGACTCTGACGGTGCAATAACATCGGGTAAATTGACCGATCGCGCGATCGCAGTTTCATCTGCTGGTTTTCCAGATAAAATATTGAGCGTTGAACCGACTATAACAATCAGAATTGCTGCTATTACTGCGTTCAACATTGGATCGGATAGCTTCTGACTGAAGGATGCAGGTAAAAGCGATCGCACTAACTTCACCATACTTTGCCAAAATAAACCGACTTTCTGCAAAAAACTCCCTGTAGCGCTGGTTGCTACAAACTTACTATTAGATTTCACGGCAACTTTTGCTGCGGGAATGGCCTGAGTTTCTCCCGCAATACTTTCAGAAGTTGCAGACTTTGGGGCTGAGTCAATCTCTGGTGTTAGAGATTGAGACGCTTCTGGATTTGGCTGGTTTGTTTGTTCTTCTGACATTTTTTATGCCTCTGGGCTTTCCAAATATACTTAAATGCGATAAATTTTAGTTGAGTTATCTCAATCTTAATTTATCATTTTATTCAGTTATGAGTATCAAACGTCGTTACTTTCTGATTTTAGCCAGTCTCAGCAGCTTAGGTTTGGCTGGAATCTGGAAAATGTCTCAGCTTCGGACTTCCTGGGGTACAGATGCCAATGCTGCTGAGATTCCTGGTGTTGAGGGAGAAAGGGCGATCGCGCCTTTACCCACCACACCACCTATTTTACGCTTTATTTCGATCGCAGACACGGGAACCGGTGCCCAAGGCCAGTATGCTGTGGCTGAGGCGATGGCGCAATACCACAGCCAAAACTCTTTTAATTTGGCTATTCTCGCCGGCGACAATATCTATAATAACGGCGAATTTGAAAAAATTAATGCTGTTTTTGAGCGGCCTTATCAGCCGTTATTGAAACAAGGTGTCAAATTTTATGCTTGTCTAGGAAATCACGATATCCGCACTGCTAATGGCGACTTGCAAGTTAAATATGCAGCTTTTAATATGCAAGGTCGGTACTATACTTTTCGGCGGGAATCTGTACAGTTTTTCGCTTTAGATACTAATGATAATGCGGATTGGAAAAATCAGCTCGTTTGGCTAGAAAAAGAATTGAGTCAGAGCACAGCACCTTGGAAAGTTGTGTTTGGACATCATCAAATTTATTCTGCTGGTATCTACGGATTGAATCAACCTTTTATTAAGGTTTTAACTCCGATGTTTCAAAAGTATGGTGTCCAGCTTTATATCAATGGACATGAACACAGTTATGAACGAACTCGTTCGATTAATGGCACAACTTATCTAATTTGTGGCGCTGGTGCTGGTACTCGGCCAGTGGGGCGTTCTGAATGGACGGAATATTCTGCTAGTAGGTTGAGTTTTGCGACGTTTGATGTTTATGAAGACCGGATGTTTGTCAGTGGGATTGGTACTGATAAGCGGGTTTTTGATCGGGGAGTGATTGAAGTGCGATCGGCTTAATAGACATGATATTTAGGAGCGAATATGAATAGGGGTTGTAGGGCTAATCAAACTGGTTTTGTGTTAGAAGCAACTGTAGCTGGTACATTAGAAGGTCACGGATATCTCGAAATCTGTCCGCAGTTGCCGAAAAAGCGTAAGCGGGATTGGCTGTTAGTTTCTACTACAATTCCTAAGCGATATGCCAAACAGGTATATATTGGGTCTAGCATTTATGAAACTGAAATAAATGTTGATTTTTATATTGTTAATTCTGGTATATTTTCTCATGGTTTAATCGTTGAGTGTAAGTGGCAAGAAGATAAAGGTTCTGTTGATGAGAAATATCCTTATCTGAATTTAAATATTAAAAATTGCTATCGGGTACCAACTATTGTGATCGTTGGTGGTGATGGTATGAGGCAAGGATCGATCGACTGGTTCAAAAAACAAATTGCTGACAATCCAAACCTCTTGGGAGTTTATAAGCTTGAAGCATTTATTACTTGGGCAAATAAGCATCTTTAACAGGACTAAAGTCAAATTATGAACAGGCAAGATGCCTGTTCCACAAGAGAGTTTGTCTTCTGTGAAACAGGCATCTTGCCTGTTGTTGAGAGTGGTATCGTTTCCGGTTGCATCGGAATTATTAGTAACCAACCAAAATTAGGACACTCCAAAAGCCCATTAGTGTCAACTTAAGGTAAAACCGATAGTCCGCCCTGGGTTTCAACCCCTGTCTCAAAGCAAAAGTCCTCGGTCGAGGACTGAAGAACTCATTAGTCCTCGATCGAGGACTTTCGCTATTAGACAGGGAATTCATTCCCTGGCGCCAGGGCGGGCCCACAGACGGACTTGGTGGGCTTTTGGAGTGTCCCTACAATGTTATTCTGGGTAGGGACACGGCACTGCCGTGTCCTCAGTTCCATAATTTGTTTAAAATGAAGTGATTAATAGTTCCTTGACTTTGCCGCGCTTACAACTATTGGAATTGATGCCTCTAGATGCTGATATTTGAATTAATTCTGGCATTCGATCGGTTTTAAAAGCTTGAGAATCTGTGTAAGTTTCTTTGATAAAATCACAGTAAGAGTTAGACAACATAACTTTGACTCCTCGTTGGCTAAGTTCTGCAAACACGTCTCTCAGTTGAAGCTGTTCGGCTTCTTTGAAGCTACTCCGGCTGTAGGCTGTGAAGTTACTGGTGGTACTGATCGGATGATAGGGTGGGTCGAGATAAACAAAGTCTTTGCTGCTTGTTGCAAAATCCATTACTTCGTTGAATTTCCTGACTTTAATTTGAACTGAAGCAAGCAAAGATGATACCGATCGCAATAAATCTGCTTGACAAATGTTAGGATTTTTGTATCTGCCTATGGGAACATTAAATTCACCTTTGGAATTTTCTCTGTAGAGGCCGTTGTAACAAGTTTTGTTTAGGTAAATCATCCGTGCTGCTTTTTCTACATCTGTTTTGTAGGAGTGCGATCGCACCCAGTAATAGTACCCTTGATTGTGCTGGCTGTGTTCTAACTGATGTTCCTCCAAAAGTTTAATTAACTCCTCTACCCGATCCCTAACACAGCAATAAGCATTAATCAATTCTGGGTTAATATCTGTTAAAATAGCTTGCAAACCAGGTTGCTGTTGTGCTAAGTGAAAAAATACAGAGCCACCTCCCAAAAAAGGTTCGTAGTAAGTTGTGAATTTTTTAGGAAAATAAGGTTGATATTGTGAAATCAACCTACTTTTACCTCCCGCCCATTTCAGAAACGGACGCGGCAAGATTTGAGAAGGTGCGGAAGCAGACATTTGTGTAGAAATAGCGGCCTTATCATATTTATCACAAGTAGAACTTAATGCCATCTGAATTTGTCACCGGAGCTGATATCTGTGTGCTCAACGGACAGGGCGGTGGTCATAATTGAAAATCTGTCGCTAGAATTATATTTGTTAGTGCGATCGCCCGATTTAGCTCTGGCTGTGCCAAAATGATCTAACTCGTTCACAAGTGTTACCAGTCAAAAACGAAACTGCGACACTTTACCCCACCAAGCTCATGCAAGATTTCATTAATAACGTCTCTCGTTACCCCCGTTTTTTCATCACTATCTGTCTCGGAATCTTCTTTTTCCTATTCGAGCGACTCAAACCTCTGCTCGATAAACCAGCTAGTGCGATCGCCCTCGTTACTTTCCTCATAGCAACTTTAGTCTTTGTAACTTTTACACTGCAAGCTATGTTAGGTTTGAGTCCGGTTTAAGGGCAAGCTCAAAAGTGAAAAGCCATAAAAACCATACAGGGTAAACCAGTCATACAAACTCTACAAAGTAAAAGGAGAAATTTTGAGTTTTGAGTTTTAGGTGAAAACACCAACTCCCGAACTAGCTGTCAATTCGTTGGCGATCGCACACTTCTCCATAGTCATTGCGATAGATTGGAAGCGGAACATCTAGATCGAGAACTTAGTAAACTAGGTTAGTGACCATCAAACGGCACGCGCGAACATCACCGAAGTGCAGGATAGGCGTTTCCGGCTATCAACAGGAACGTCGAGGACACGACATTTCGATGTCCCTACGCACGCTCTGCTTTCCCCCTCGCCCAACTAATAGGAAGCGGCATACCCCGCCCCGCTTTCCTCTCCCGTTAACCTGACGGTATCATGAGAGTCTCCAGCGGAAAATACCCATGAAGTTTGAACATATCTATCAATTTTTTCAAGACCCCCCTCCTGTTTATCTAAACAAGGAACTAGCGGTGTGCTACATTCTCTCCGTCTTGTTGCGCGGAGATTCCTACGGCACAGAACTGATCGGACAACTAGAGAGGGAATTTCCCATCTACCGACTTTCTGACACAGTGCTTTACAGCGCTCTCAAATTCCTGGAAGATGAAGCGGTCATTACCGGTTACTGGAAAAAAGTAGAAGGACGTGGCCGCCCCCGCCGGATGTATCAAATTCTGCCAGAGTGGCGCAATCAAGCTCAAGACCTCGCTCATCTTTGGCATGAGTACATCGCTAAGGGAAAAGGCGTGTCTGGGAATCAGCGCCAAGACTTAGAAACTAGCCAAAGGGGTTGATTAACTGTAGGACTTTTTCTGATTTCAACTTTTAATTGCTAGGACTTACCAAGAAATTGGGTCCAAAGCCCCGTTACTTCGACTACGCTCAGCACATCGCCTTCAGTGGCCGGATTTAATTCGAGTGTCAAGATTTTTGAATTAGTCGATAATTGCTTGTAAACATGATAGAATAATCCCATGATTGCACTAGAGTTCAAGTTAAAAGGCAAACCACAGCAATACCGGGTCATCGACGAAATGATCCGCACAGCGCAGTTTGTCCGAAACAAAGCTCTCAGATATTGGATCGACAATCAGGGAGTTAAACTACTTGACCTCTACAAGCAATGTGCCATCATGGCGAAAGAGTTTGAATGGGCAGGAAAACTTAACTCAATGGCGCGTCAAGCGATGGCCCAACGCGCCATTTTTGCCATCCAACGTTTCTTCTCTAATTGTAAAGCTAAGAAACCAGGGAAAAAGGGATATCCGCAGTTCAAGAAACACACTCGTTCTGTAGAATACAAGACATCAGGCTGGAAGCTTTCTGCCGATAAAAGGTGTCTGACTTTCACCGATGGTTTTGCTGCTGGAACGTTTAGGTTACTTGGCAGTAGAGATTTGCATTTTTATGCACCTAGTGAAATCAAACGAGTTAGAGTAATTCGTCGTGCTGACGGTTACTACGCTCAGTTTTGTATAAATGTAGAGCGGACAGAATCAGCAATTCCCACTGGTAAAGCTATTGGGTTAGACGTGGGATTAAACCACTTCTATACCGATAGTGACGGTGAAGCGGTTCCGAATCCTCGACATCTCCGTAAAACTGAAAAAGCTTTAAAACGGTTGCAGAAACGAGTTTCTCGTAAAAAGAAAGGTTCCAACAACCGCAAAGGCGCGATCAACAGGTTAGGAAGGAAACACTTAAAAGTCAGTAGGCAACGCAAAGACTTCGCTATTAAAACGGCGTTGTGCGTAGTGAAATCTAGCGATTTCGTAGCTTACGAAAACCTTCAAGTGAGGAATATGGTGAAAAACCACAAACTTGCTAAATCAATTAGCGATGCAGCGTGGTCACAGTTTGCTCAATGGTTGCAATATTTTGGGAAAGTGTACGGCAAAACAGTGGTTGCTGTTGCTCCTCAGTACACTTCTCAAGATTGTTCGAGTTGTGGGAATCGTGTTCAGAAATCGCTATCGGTCAGAACTCATGTTTGCCTGTGCGGTGCGGTATTAGACCGCGACCATAATGCAGCTTTGAATATTCTAGCGAAGGGCTTGAGACAAGCCGGAATTAATTTAAATACGGTGGGGCACACCGGAATTAACGCTTGGGGACAGACCGACCTCTACTCGTTGGTGGTGACATCAACGGGCAAGTTGACTGATTGATCCAAGAATCCCCGTGCCTTGATAGTCGGGGAGTGTCAAGCATTTTCACTTTCAGTTTAGGGGGATGAGGAGATATCGGAATTTGGTGATGTTTTACAATACCCAGAAAAAGCTTGGCTACAATCCTTTCTGCGATTTTTTGACAAAGTGTCTGCGTAAGTCCTCATCACTTTCTTATGTAAATTTGTGTAAAGTGAAGATGATAACTTCAATTACACAAATTTCTACCCGATGAATACTACTGTTCTGCAATCAACATTTGTGCTGACGCTGCTGTTAGCTGTGGGCTTGTTTTTCTTTATTAAGGCTTCGGTGAAAGACCGCATCGAGCAAGTTAAACTCTCCTCTGAGAGCGCCCAGGAATCACTGTTAACCGATCTACAACAGTATTTTGCCCAAAGAGCTTACCGGGTTGCAGCAGTCGATGCTCCCAACTACAAAGTCACTTTTGAGGGTTTTGTGCGGCCGAGTTGGTTTTTAGCGATCTTTTTAACTCTGCTGAGTGCTGGGGGCGCTTTGTGTCTGGGGCTGGTTTTGTCGATGCTAGTTCCTCAGCAAGGTCAAATTTTTCTCGCTTTGGTGTTCCTATCGCCGCTGACTGGGGTATTTTACTGGAAAAAAGCTGGACGCTCTGAGCAAGTCTCCCTCAAGCTCGAATCTGTTGCTGAGTCTGGAAGCCAAGCCAAGAGCTTTGTGACTGTGAGAGGCCATCGCGATGAACTCGCTGTCATGCAGGAGACTTTGAATCTCAAACTGGTGGATTGAAAGTTTGGCACGTCACATTGTCTGATACTCTAGATGCTGTCGGCATAGCATTGGTAGAAATATCAATGTTGAATGTATCTTTTTCTGGGACTTCGATCGGGCAAACCGATGAATGCCTGAACTTCGTTTGTTGATTATTCGTTCGATCGAGCAAATATTCAAACAGACTGTCGAAACAGTGGTTCCCAAAAAAGTCACTATCCTGAGAGTGCCGACTGTGGCGATCGCCGACTGTGGCGATCGCTCCTGTTGCGATGGCTCCTTATACCTAACTTTTTAAGGACTTTTCGCTTAAATTTCAGTTGACACCCTCTAGACAATGCTCGTTCTGGGGCTGTTATGAAAAAAGTTACACAAACATTGCCGTCAATGTTTTGAACTCAGGATTTTAAGTTGAGCGTTTTGAACTCAGCGTCTTAAATTGAGCTTTTTGGACTCTGGGTTTGGAGCTTTGAGCTATGCGCGACTGGCTGACACCGCAGCAATTTTTTCTGCGGTAGACTCCAACATCACTTTTAAGCTGGGAAACAAGAAATGATTCTCTTCCACGTATTGAGCTCCAAATAAACCTTTTTCAGCCCAGAAGTATCGATCGGTGGTATGCTCGTTTCGTTTGACCAATAGCAAAGCTGGGGGAGCAATGCCTTCGGCATGGATGAACTTGCGGGCCGCCGTCACGGGTTTATCTTCGCCGCTCTCGATGCTATATTGAGGGACGCACTCTAAAATTCTGCGTCCTTCTTGTCGGCGGCGACTTTTGCGTTTGCGTCTCCTGGCCAATTTCTTTACCTCCTCTGTGAGCAGACAGGTTGTAATTATAGCTACCAAATCCGAGCTGAGTATATCCGTTCTAGCTCAAAATATCAAGCCCATTTAATGATTCGACATAATCTTAATATTTGGAGCGATCGACAACAGTCTGGCAATTGTGGTGGATCAGCGGTGAAAGTCTGGACAACGGAAAATTTCAGAAAGCGTGAAAGCTATGCCTAAACAGAAGTTCAGCGATTTTTATTGGAATAAATTTCGGCCTAGAGAAGACAAACGTCTGTAATCAGCCAGTTAGCAGTTGTAATTTATTCCATAATTCCGTTAAATATCTTAATATGGCGATCATGTTAATGCCAGCCAGTTCAGAATTTGTGAAGCTTTGTCGATCGCAGGTGGCGATTGTCGTCAGTTTGGGAGCGACATTCAGCGCGGTATACCTGACTGAAGAATTGATCGAAGCTAGCGAGGCAAAGTTGGTGCCGATCGCAGTTTACCCGGAAACCTCAGAGTCATGGGAAGAAAATCAGGCGCTGAGGCTGGAATCTCCGGCAAGCTCGGCAGTGAAGCCGATACCGCGACTGGTGGCGTCTCTCACCAGGAGTCGGGAAGAATTAGCGATGGGGGCGATCGAACCAGAGTCCCTTCCAGGTTGTAGTAGCAATTCCAATCAGTGCCCAGGCCCGGAGCATAGTTGGCTTTCTAGGCGGCAAATTGTGACACCTCTGATTCACGAGGGAGCGGTAATGGGACTCCTGGTCTGCGGTAGACAAGACAGGCCTTGGAACGAGCGAGAGGATGCTCAAATGCAGCAAATTGCTCGTACCTTAGCCTTGGCTAGAATTTTAGACCAGCGATCGCAGTGGATGCAGCAAGAATTGCGTCAGCAGGGACAAATCCAAGCTCAAGTTTATGACACGATGCAGAACTTGCTACACCAGTTCAAAAGTCCGCTGACAGCCTTGCGAACTTTTGGCAAACTGCTGGTAAAACGGATCGTACCGGAAGACAAAAACCGCAATGTGGCTTCAAGTATTGTCCGAGAGAGCGATCGGCTGCAAGAGTTGCTGTTACAGTTCGATCGCACCGTTGACATCGGCGAAGGAAATCTGAGACTACCATCTGGTACTTCAGACAGGGAAATGTCCAAGGTGGAATCAAATCGGCATTCTCCTCTGTCGCTGTCGCCTGTGACGAATTTTGATGAATCATGTTCAGTTGCGGAAGTCTTAAAACCACTGTTAATTTCAGCCGAGGCGATCGCATCGGAAAGAAAGCTAAAATTGGTAGCAGACATTCCTCTTGATTTGCCGAAAGTCTCAGGGAGCGATCGAGCTTTGCAGGAAGTTTTGAGCAACTTAATTGACAATGCCTTAAAATATAGCCCCGTGGGTAGCAGAATTTATATTAAAGTAGAGTACAAAGCACCAAATGGCGATCGAACCAAACAGCATCAATTCCCAGCCATAGCCGTTGCTATAAGCGACACAGGTTCAGGAATTCCGCCCCAGGATTTAGAGCATTTATTTGAGCGACACTACCGAGGGGAAAAAGCACAAACAGAGATTCCCGGAACCGGATTAGGCTTAATGATCGCCCGCGATTTAGTCCATCAAATGCAAGGAGAAATAGAAGTATTTTCCCCAGTAAATCCTGAATGGTTGCCCTCTGCGGGATCGCATTTATATCCAACGGATCGCGGCACTACATTCGTGGTTTGGCTGTTGCTTAATTAGTAAAACCCTTTATTGATTGGAGATATTTTTGATGAAAATTTCACCTTTGTCTGAGCAATTTCCCAATTTTTTAATCTTTTTTAAGACAATCAAAAAACAATTTACTAATGTACCATTTTTGGTAGTGTTCAACGCTCTGACTATACTGATGTTGGGTGTACTGGGTGTATATGCGAAACTCACACATAAGGGAACTGGATTTGATCGTTTGTTTAGCGATCCGTTTAATTATGGGTCGCCTTATGAAGGTATTTTAACAGGAGTTTCCGAGGTTTTATGGTGTGTAAGCGTGATAACTTGTGCCTTTACTTTTGGATTGCTTCGCCAAACAAAAGCCCGCAGTCGAATGGAGATGTTCTTATTGTTTAGTGCCTTGTTATTGGGATTCCTGTTTATTGATGACAGGTTTCGGATAACTTTGATTCTTTCTACTTTAGGAATATCTAAAAAATTAATTTATTTGTGTTATGGGAGTTTGATTTTTATCTACGCCATAAAGTTTTGGAGGTTCGTCATAACTACTCCTTATTTGCCATTACTTGCAGGATTTATCTTATTTGCAATTTCCCGATTTGAAGATGTATTCTCCGGGGGAAGTCTAGGAAGGCACGCAATGTTAGAAGATGGAACTAAGTTATTAGCCTTGGTAAATTTAGCGCTGTATTTTTGGCACATATGTCATCAAGAAATTTGGCGAAATTTCCAGCATAGTGAAGAGAATTAATCATCAAAAATTAGATTAAACTTAGAACACTATTACTTGAGGTAATCAAATGCCATCTCCATTTCCAGGGGTTGACCCGTACTTAGAAAATTCAGAGTTTTGGCCGGAGGTACATCATCGGTTAATTACAGCAATAGCCGATGCTATAGGGCCTGCCCTGCGGCCTAAATACCGAGTCGCAATTGAAAAGCGGATTTATTTGAGTGATGCAGCAGATAGCGATTTCTTGGCAATTCCTGACGTGACAAAATTTTCTAAGCCATCAACTGGTGGTCAATCGACCGCGACTGCAACTCTGCTGCATCCTGAACCAATAACAGTTACAGTGCCGATATTAGAAGAAGCTAGGGAAGGTTATTTAGAACTTCGAGAGGTAGGCACGAATCGGGTAATAACGGTAATCGAGATTCTTTCTCCCAAGAACAAACGCAGCGGCAAAGGAAGTTCGGCAACGGATTATGTAACGGATTTAACGGATAGAATCAAGAGGGAAGTATGTAAACAATGCCCAATGCCCAATGCCCGATGCCCAATGCCCCATGCCCCATTCCCAAATTACCAAGGATTTCCAATGAGTGTAAAAGCGGCCCAATAATAAGGATGAGAAAGAATTCGATCGCCTCGCATGGCAATTTCTGGTGGTAAAACGATCGTATCATTATGCGCGATCGCCCGCAACACCCCATCTTGAATCCGCACCCGCCCCCGCAGCATCTCCAACTGCGCCCGCCGCAAAGCATCAGATTTAGTGATCAAATTACCCCCAACTCTGGGAGTCCGTAACTGCCGATAAAACTCCGTCATCAGCCCCAAAGTCCCATCATCACTGACTTCCCACAAACTCGCCAAAGCCGATTTAGCACCGCTAGCCACCGCCAAACCTGCAAAACCCAACTCCGCCTCTTCGTCGCCCAAAGCCGTACTACACGCGCTCAAAACTAACAAATTTACGGGCGGTTCATTCCACTGCAATTGTCGCATTTGATCGATTCGCAACTTGGTATCCCACAACTGAATGTAAGAATTTTTCGGTTCCCCCGGCAGAAATTCGCTGTGAGTGGCTAAATGAATTATCCCAAAAGGTCGATTTTTCCGCTGAGTTTGCAAATTCCCTAGGGTAAAATCTTGATTCAAAAAAGTTGTTCCCCGATCGCGTGGTACGATCGACTCTAGCTCAACTGGTACCGCAGGTAAAGGCTCTTTATCTTCAAACACCGACGCGCCCATTGCCAAAATTTCATCATCAGCAATATTAGCATAGCGAATATCAGTCAAACTCAAACTCGGTATCACGCTAAGGCTATATTGTTCCACTAAAAATTCTTTACCATTGTGAAGTGCAGCAAACGGTACACTTCGCAAACCAGCGGCTGGAATAATCATTAAATTATCAATCTTCAAACCTGTGATTTCTGAGGATAATGGCGCAATTAACCAGCTATAAAGTTTTTGAGCAGAATCCAAGTAACTAATACTACTTCTCCTTCTCGGATTAGTAATTTCGGTTTGAAATGCGTCGGCTAATTGCAATACCTGCCATCTGGTAGCAGCCGGAATTAAAATGCGCCTTGGTTCAGCATTGGCTGTCACTAAAACTAATTCCAAAAACTCTCCATGAGCAACATCGGCAACTACTTTTGTGTTCTGAGTTAATGCCTTTTCTAATAAACTATGGGAATAATTATTCTCTAGATTTTCCTTCCCTTTTGGGAGATTTTGTCTAACTGGTAATAGATTAGATAAATCCCGACTTGCTACTAGCACAGGACTATTTTCTTTGGTGGTTTTTGCCTCACCACTGCTAATCCAATTCATATAGATAATTGCAGATTTAACTCCGGTAATTTTCTCGTTCTTGCGAAGAGCTTCGTAAATCACCGACATATTAGTAATTGGGGTTCTTGGAGACAAATCTAGATATTTTTCGTACTCCCGTGTAAATGTTTGCTCAAAGGCTAAAACTCCCGCTCCCGCAGCAGAGAATCGGCGAGAGGGAGTGAGCAATTCAGGACTGACTGGAAAGCTTTTATTCGTCGATCGCAATTCGACCTGCAAAGACGCAGGAATTGACCGTTTTGTGATAGGATTGATGGTTGGAGTCGCTACAGGAGTTGGTTGAGAAATTGGTTCGGTAATTGGTTCGGGAGTTGGTTGGGGAGTTGGTTGGGGAGTTGGTGGAGGAGTTGGTTGAGGAGTTGGTGGTGTGCCGGTGGTGATTAGGGAAATCTGATTTAACAAAGTTGCCTGAGTATAAGTTTCCCCAAAAGAAAGAGTAGGTAAAATTGCATTTCCCGCCCCAGTATTAATGATTCCCTGTGTGCCATTTTCGCCTCCGCCACCAACTACAAAAGGTCGATCGCTACCTCCCCCTCCATGTCGAATTACGATCGCACCCCGATCCGCACCTCCGGCATTAGAAATACTGGCAAGATTGCCTGATATATCGTTGAAAACATTGTTCGATCGAAATAAACCCCCGGTTGTGATGTCAACATTGCCTCCAATCCCTGTGCTACCACTTTGAGCGTTGACAAAACCCAATTGAATGTTACCGATCGCATTTACAGAGACATTACCACCATTTCCCCGACTGCCGGATGTATTGATATCCAGGGCAGAAATGCCCCCAGACGAGGTGAGAGAGATATTTCCGCCGCTTGCGCCGTTCGCATTCAAACGTCCCGCAGTGAGAGCACCAGCATTGCTGGTGAGTGCGATCGGGCCACCAGTTCCCGTAGCTGTCGCCGAGTCGATCGCACCCACAGTCACAGTATTGCCCTCAACCCGAATCCTGCCACCGTTGGAGGTAATATTGCCAGTCCGAACCTCGCGAGTTGCTTGCAGGTTAACAATCCCACCATTCGTTGTGAGATTACCATCTAAGAGGACATTTCCTGCCTTGATATCGACGGCTGAAGTATTTGCTGTACCCCCCCTAATGGCAAGCGAATCCCTCGCATTCACCCTCAAATTACGGACGTTGATTGTGGAATCCGCTGTCACATTAGCAGCATCAGCCGAGAGCAAGCCCAAGCCCTGAGTTTGACCGATCGCATTTTTGAAAGTAATATTGCCACCAGCTAGCACAGTCAAATTATTGGCAGTATCTAGCGCGCTGTCGATATTGGCAAGGGTGATATTGCCAGCAGTAGCAGAAATTGTCGCGTTGCGGCGGAGGTTGAAGGTGCTGTTAAAAGCGATGTCGCCGACTGCGGTTATATTGCCAGAAACTTCGGTATTGCGGGCGTTGACTGTCAAACTTGCCAGGGGTGTAACTTGACCTGTCGTACCATCGAATAGCACTCGTTGAGCGTTTAGTATGACTGCGTAATTGCCATTAAGGGCTGCGGGAAACAGAATGTTGCCCCTAGCTTGGGTACTCAAAGCTGCATCAGCATTGAGAAACACGTTTCCAGTGAAAGTGATATCGCCGCCGTTGGTAATGATGTTGGCTGCGATCGCGGTTTGAGGCCCATCGAGGGTGAGGGAAGCGTTATCGGTTGCTGTCAAAAGGTTTTGGATGTCGATCGACCTTCCTTGAAGTGTTAGCGGACTGAGGATGGTTGTGGGTGCGACGACTGCGATCGAACTGGTGTTATTGCGCCCGATCGCGATCGAGCCAAAATTCCCCAGAGCACCCATATCCGTTGCCGTCAAGTCCAAAATGCCCAAAAAATCACCAGTGCCACCAATCCGAATTTCTCTGCTGTCATGGGGTTGTAAGCGAATTGTACCCCCCGCACTGCTGACGGAACCGCGATCGGCTCTCAAGTCAATGCCATTAGCAGTGAGAGCGATATTGCCACCGTTAGCATTGAGTCCGCCCAGAGAGATGCTGTTAGCAAAAATATTGACGTTAGCACCTTGAGTCTCGATTAAATCCTGGGAGTCATTGACAAAAAACACTCCACCTGCTGTAAAAGTCACAGCATCTCCGGTTCTGCCTTGGAGTCGCAGTCGGTTGTCGGCTAAGTCTTGGAGGATGATATTGCTGGTTGCGTCTAAAATCAGATTGCTGCCGGCGGCCATCCGTTCTAACTGCACTTCGGAGATGATGGTTTGACTGGATTCTGCGATCGTTTCCAGTTGCTCATCTGTATATACGGGGTTGGTTGCGCCGTTACCGTTGACGATGGTAATATTTGCCGGATCAATACGAAAACTGCCGATCGCACCGTTAGTCGCGCGGTTATCTACTTCTCCTTGGAAAATCAGAGAACTTCTGCCGGAAACTTCCACTGTTCCACCGTTACCAGCGATATTGCCGCCGCGAGCAGTAATATTACCGAAGAAGCGAGTGATATTGTCTGCCCAAATTACCGCAGTGCCGCCATTGCCACGGTCGATCGCATTTAGTGCGATCGTAGAATCAGGACTAACATAAGTTACGAGGGCATTTGGTATCGGTTCCTGTCCCTGGAAACCACCGCCAATGCGGACAACGCCTCCGCCACCAGTCCCGGAAGCATTGATATTCGCACCGAACAAGCCTACTTTTTCGCCTAAAATATTGACGCTACCAGCATTGACACCAGCGGGAGCAAAGACATTGATCGTACCAGAAACGATCGCACTTTCGGGATTTACCGCCACTGTTTGCCCGCCAGTCAGCACCAATTGACCTTGGGCGTTAGTCGTCAAACCCGTGGCTGACATGACTCCTGGCCCTGTGAGTAGCTGTGGTAATGCGATCGGTGCGATCGCATTTTTTTCAGACTGCAAACCAGGAGTAATTTCTAAACTCAATAAATTACCAGCTTGACTGATCCTCACAGCATTGCTTCCCGGAATAGCAGCCACAGTAATTTGACCACCGGGAGCCGATAATTGTCCTGTATTAATCACCGTTCCTCCGAGCAAAGTTAAACTTTGCCCGCTACCAACTGCCAGGTTTCCAGCATTGACAATCAGACCAACTTGTGAATGATTAAAATTAAATTGAGTCGGATTTCCCACCAAGGATTGGTAATCATTAACTCCGCTGCTATTAAACCAACTATTTCCGAAACCAATACCTGTAGCAGTCGTTGCGAAAAAAGATCCAGGCACATTTAAACTAGCATTTTGACCGAAGACAATTCCGGCGGGATTCATCAGGAATAAATTCGAGTTTCCACCGCTCACAGAGATGATGCCATTAATCACAGAAACATCTCCCCCGGAAATTCGCCCTAAAATATTTTGAATTTTGGGATTAGTCAGAAAATTAGCAATTTGACCTTCGCTCAGATTAAATTGACTGAAACTGTGAAACAGATTTGCGCCATTTCCAGAAAGTTTGCCACCGCTAATGTCCAAGCGATTTTGCTCAGGATTAACAACCGTATTTGTACCGTCAGCAGCGGGAGTGACAGGTTGCGATTTAACTGCTAGCGGTAGCAGCCAAAAACCTAAAGTCAATATTAAAACAGAGCGAAAATCGATCATTAATTTAGTTGTTATTTGTTATTGGTTATTTGTTATTGGTTAGTAGTTATTGGTTATTAGTTATTGGTTAGTAGTTCTAATAACCAATAACTAATAACCCATGCCCGATGCCCGATGCCCGATGCCCAATTCCCCATTCCCAATTCCCCATTCCCAATTCCCATAATTTAGTGTCTTGACAAAATTCCCCCTAAGTCATATGCTAATAAAAAGTTTTGATAGAACCTCTAAAACCAACTAATAAAACTGGTTCATCTCAGAAAGTTAACAACAGACTATTTATTATTTGAGACATCAATCATGTCAACCACACAAACTCAAGATTTCCCATTTTTAACTCAAAACACCGTAGATGAAATATTTTCTCTTGGTGAACTAACTCGTGCTGATAGAGAGCGAATTAAGGCAATGCTTTTAAACCCAGCCATCAAAGACAACGAATTAAAACTGATTGAAAAAGTCATGAAAGGCGTAGTCAATGGAATACTTGACGTGTTAGATTAATTCCACGGATAAATCTGGGGGCTTCTACCATCAAGAAATTCTTGCTCAGGTGATTGCAGTTAACAGTTAGCAATTAGCAGTCAACAGTCAGCAGTCAACAGTCAACAGTCAACAGTTAACTGTTAACTGTTAACCGTTAACAGTAGGCTTTTTGAAGACACCTTCATGGAGGAATACTTCAAAAAACATCATCAGAACCCTCATCCACACTGTCATCGCTACGCACCAGCTCAGAAGGAGGCCTATCGCTACTCCAAGCCCACCAGACACCAGCACACTGACAGCGATAAAACTCCTGCCACTTGCGGCGGTTGAATTCAGTGTATACTGGCGATCGGCGATTAATCCAGACCTCATGCGCCTCCGTGCAGTTAGCACCGCATTTAGGACAGCAAAATTGATGAGCGTGAACGGCCCTCGTAGTCCATTCGGGAGGATTTGGAGCAAAAGCTTCCATGTGTTCGAGTTTATATATTAAAACAACTGGTAATTACGGCAAATCAAGAATTGCGAAAACTCCGCAGAACTCGCAAAGTTAATTTTTTTGACATTTGCCATCCAATCAAGAGTATAACTGATTTGATATAAGGCATCAGCCGATATTCTCAGATATTTCAAGGACTAGGGTCATGTCTATTTACAACTTTATCTCATTTCTGGGCATTTTTGGCCTATGTGGCATCGCCTGGATTTTCTCCGAAAACCGACAGCGCAAGTATATTCCCTGGCGCGTCATCATTTGGGGCATTGGGCTGCAATTAGTTTTGGGATTTTTAGTATTCCTGTTTCCTCCAACACGCATTGCCCTAGAATGGTTTACTAGCTTGCTTGACAGCGTATTTACCGCCGCTGATGCTGGGGCAAGATTTGTATTCGGCAAAAATATTGTACCAATACCCGGTCAAGACCCGCCAGTTAATTTAGGATATATTTTTGCCTTTAGGGCTTTACCAACAGTCGTCTTTTTTTCGGGATTAATGGCTTTGCTATACAACATCGGTGTCATTCAAATTGTCACTGAAGTTTTCGCCAAAATCTTTTATATGACAATGCGTTTGAGTGGTGCCGAAGCACTCAGCGGTGCTGCTAATATTTTCGTAGGAATTGAAGCAGCAATTGTGGTCAAACCTTATTTACCACAAATGACTCGTTCCGAACTTTGTGCAATTCTATCTTGTTGTTTTGGCACGGCTGCTTCTTCAACTTTAGCAATTTACGTCAGTTTCCTCAAGCCAGTTTTTCCGAATATTTTAGGACATTTAGTTTCAGCGTCAATTATTGCAATTCCGGCTTGCTTTGTCCTCTCCAAAATATTAGTTCCCGAAACAGGCATACCAGTGACAATGGGTGGCATTCCGAAGGAAGAACGCAAGCCTAAAGGCAGAGAATTTGTAGGAGAAGAAATTGATGACATGAATGGCGAAATCCGTCAACAAGAGACAGTAGGCGGAGAACCCATTGAACGAGTTAGCCCTTTGGATGCAGCAATCATTGGTGCATTGGATGGTGTAAAAATGGCAGTCTCAATCGCAGCGGTTTTGATTTTGATTTTAGGCTTGGTTTCCTTAGTAAATCAAATTTTTGGAGCCTCTACGCTGGCAAAGATTGAAGGAACATTGTTTTACCCGCTGACTTTGTTGACGGGAGTTCCCTTAGAAGATTCTTGGGAAGCATCAGTAATTATCGGTCGCCGACTATTAGAAACAGCAATTCCTCCTTACCAAAGTTTAGCAGAAGCGGCGGCCAAAGGAGAGGTGAGTTCTCGCACAGTCTTGATTGTCAGCTACGCCCTTTCCGGCTTTGCCCACCTCGCATCTGTCGGCATATTTGTCGGCGGCACAATCGCCCTCATTCCATCCCGTCGCAAAGACATTTCCGAACTCGGTTGGAAAGCCTTATTTGTGGGGACTTTAGCAACAATGATGATTGCTTGTATCGCCGGCTTATTTGACACAGGAGATGCCAGCATTTTAGGCGCTAAGACAGCCCCTGCTGCGCCATTAACAGCACCTGCTTCTCCGAAACCAGCCGCGAGTTCAAAGCCATCAGTTGCGCCACAAATTGCCAATCCAAAGCCTTCCCCGAAGACTGAGAAAGCAGTTCCGAAAGCTACAAAATCTCCTTCTCCTGAATCCAAGAAAAACCCTTAATATCTTCTATGGACTGCCCTTTGACCAAAGAAACCGGGTTTTTTACCAAATCTGTGACTGTAACGAGTATTCTCAAAAAAAACCCGGTTTCTGGCCACTCTAAGTCCTTGGATGGGGGCGGGTTTATGAGATTGTCGGTTTTAGGCAATTATTATCTGTAAAACCCGCCCCTACGAGACATTGACGAATATGATTGCTTTTTATGTGGATGCAATCCCCAATTCCCAATTCCCCAATTCCCAATTCCCAATCCCCAATTCCCAATCCCCAATTCCCCAAAATAGATGAATCCCGAACCAGAAATTCGCCGCCTATTAGATATAATGCCCGCCTCCGGCCGCATGATGTGTAAAATTATTAATAAGCCTCAGCAATCAATGGTGATTGATAGTCAGTTTCCTTTACCTTGGAATCGCGATCGCCCAATTTACATTAATTTTGACCTGTGGAGGTTGCTATCTAAGCCACAGCGCGATTTACTAATTTTACGAAATGTCAGTTTCCTGATGAATGTTAAGTGGTTTAAACCGGATATTTATCAAGGGGTGGCATTGGCCGGAATTGTGGGTACAGTGGTAGAATTATTGCAGGGAGATGCGATCGGAACTGCGATCGCGGGTGGTTTGACAGGACTTGCCATGACTCGGATTTGGCGGGATAACCGCAGTTCCCAAGTGGAGTTAGATGCTGATGAGGGGGCGGTTAAAGTGGCGCTGAGGCGTGGTTACAGTGAATCTGAGGCTGCGAAATATCTGCTAGGTGCGATCGAGGCTGTGGCGCAAATTGAAGGTTCTGGTTTGGATTTCAATACTTTGATTCGGTGTCAGAATTTAAAGGCGATCGCAGGAATTTCTGCCGTCGGTGTACCTGATAGTATTAGGCAGGATTGAAAAGCAGTAAAATACATCTCTTCAATTACCGATAAATTTCTGTCTGTAACAGTGTCGAAAATAAATCCGGGACTTATTTTACAAAATTATAATTGAGGTGTTTTATTTAAACTAACTCATGCAATGCTTTGAAAAAAAAAGGAATATGAGACTTAACATCACTACTTTGCTGTGAATAAAATCTACCAATTTCTAACGATAGTTGTTCTCTAAAGTCCGACAGGGGTTGAAACCCCTGTCTCATAGCTAAAGTCCTCTTAAGAGGACTGAAGAACAGGATTTACGAATTTTAATTGTTGTGCGAGGGTTTGAGATTCTTCGCTTCACTCAGAATGACATAATTTCCTCAGAATGACATAATTTCCTCAGAATGACATAATTTCCTCAGAATGACATAATTCCGTAAGTCGGAAATAACTCTTCAGTCCTCTTGAGAGGACTTTAGCTATTAGCCAGGGAATTCATTCCCTGGCGGGCTAGTAGGATACTAAACCTTAAATTTCTCCACAATTCGTCTCATCGCTTCCTCCACATTCTCCCGACTGTTAAACGCCGAAATACGGAAATAACCCTCGCCCGCCGCACCAAAACCAGAACCAGGTGTTCCCACCACATTGCAAGTTTCCAGCAACTTCTGAAAGAAATCCCAACTCGACAAACCATTAGGCGTTTTCACCCACACATAGGGCGCATTTTCGCCACCAAAAACCTCGATTCCCGCCGCTGTCAATTTCTCGCGGATAATCGCAGCATTTTCCATGTAAAAATTGACTAATGCCTGAATTTGTGCTTTGCCAGCTTCGGAATAAACCGCCTCAGCACCGCGCTGCACGATGTAAGAAACACCGTTAAATTTAGTAGATTGACGACGATTCCACAACTTCCAAATTTCGACATCGGAACCATCGGCGGCTTTTCCAGTCAAAGTTTTCGGTACAACTGTTAATGCACAGCGAGTACCGGTGAAACCAGCATTTTTGGAGAATGAACGAAATTCGATCGCACAATCGCGCGCACCTTCAATTTCGTAGATAGAATGTGGTAAACTCGGATCGGTAATATACGCTTCGTAGGCTGCATCGAAGAAGATAATCGAACCGTTCGCCTTAGCATAATTTACCCAAGCTTGCAAGTGTTCCTTGGTTGCTGTTGCGCCCGTCGGATTGTTGGGAAAACACAGGTAAATTAAATCGACTTTTTTGTCTGTCGGAATTTGGGCAGTAAAATTGTTTTCTGCGGTAATTGGCAGGTAAACAAAGCCCTCATATTCACCATTTTCGTTCGCATCTCCCGTGTGTCCAGCCATCACGTTCGTGTCTACATACACTGGGTAAACTGGATCGGTGACTGCGATCGCGTTATCGTTGCCAAAGATATCCAGAATATTACCACAATCGCACTTAGAACCGTCAGAAATAAAGATTTCCGAAGCATCAATATCGCATCCCCGCGACTTGAAGTCGTGCTCGGCAATTTTCTCCCGTAGCCATTCATAACCTTGTTCGGGGCCATATCCTTTGAAGGTATCCCGCGAGCCCATTTCTTCCACCGCAGCCACCATCGCGAGGCGGCAAGCCTCTGGTAAGGGTTCGGTGACATCGCCAATCCCTAGGCGGATGATTGGTGCGCCTGGATTCGCGTCTGCATAAGCTTTCACCCTGCGCCCAATTTCGGGAAACAGGTAGCCAGCTTTGAGTTTTAGGTAGTTGTCGTTGATAGTTGCCATTTTTGCGATCGCGTGTTTGTCGTAAAATAGCTTACTCTCTATCGAAGGAAGAAGGAAGAAGGCCCTTCGACGTAGTTTATCCTGAGCCCTTCGACTACGCTCAGGATAAACTACGTCGAAGGGCTCAGGGAACGTTTCAGGAAGAAGGAAGAAGGAAGAGTCAAATTTCTTAACATATCTTTACCTGTTTTGGTGTTTTTACTTAGTCGATCGACAAAGACAGCCCATTGACAAAAAAATCAACTAGCTTGTATAATTAGCATAGTGTGCAACGCAGAAACAATTATGGACGAGATAGAGTATGCCAAAGTCTATCAAGAACTGGCGGCAATTCTGAATGAATTTAATTTGGGTTGGGTAGCTCAACAAGTAGCCGATACCGTAGAGATTGGCAAAACGATTGAAGAGCGATCGCTAAAAAGAAAAACACCCTTACTCAAGATACAGGATTATACACCAAAAGAACAACTTTTGATGTTGATTGATGCGATCGAACAAGCAACAGTCCACACTTCCGAAATGGAAGACGAGATTGCTTATTTCTTAAAAGTAGAATCAGAAACATCTCCCCTAAACACCAAAATTACCTTTGCCACATCCAGTTCTGAATCCGCCCAGACTATTGAGTTTACCTCTAATCTGACAGCCGCGCGCAACAAACAGGCGATCGCCCTCAAGACACTCCTCGATCAACTACCATCCGGGCCCAGCAACTACCTGACCAATGCCGAAATTAAAAGCAAATTGAGCATTGCGATTAATCCCGATTTCAATGGAGCGATCGAACAAGCCAATATCTTTGATGTTTACCTGTTCACTATCCTGTTAAAAGCAATTGCTAATGAAGGTGGGACTATCTATTATAACAATGTTTTAGACGAAACGCCTAAATATTTAACATTTAGAAAAACAGCAGGAAAAATTCACGGTAATAATCATCCATATACCTACGCAGTCGTGGAATTTGCTGACAAGCCAGCCATCGAAGTTCACCTAGGAGTAAAAGTCCAAGGTAGAGCCGGAGTTCTGCAAAATTGCAACCTGTTAATGTTGTACCAAAAAGAAGCGAATATCTGCCGTTTACTGAATCGGGAACCTCGACATTCGCAAGTTATTTTAGCAGTGAAATCTCAGCACAACACCTCGGAACTAAAACTAGAAATGGCTGGGGCTTTTATCGGATTAGCGTCAGACATTCGCTATGAAGGTGGTAGTTATTTTATTTCTAATAGTTACTCGGAACCAGTAGCAAAATTGCTCACTATCGCCCGCAAGAAATGGGAACTCAATATCTTTCCGAGAGCAACAAACGATGTCAATCGACTCATGTACTCATTTCAAACTATCTTTAAAGACTTTAAGGCTAGGAATTAAAATTAGGGCATCGGGAATTGGGAATGGCGAATGGCGAATGGCGAATGGGGAATGGCGAATTGCTGACAATTAATGACTCGCGGGTAACTAAAAATTACCAATTCCCAATGCCGAATGCCCAATTACCAATTACCAATTACCAATTCCCAATTCCCAATTCGCAATTCCCAATTCCCAATTCCCAATTCCCAATTATCAATTCCCAATTCGCAATTCCCAATTCCCAATTCCCAATTCCCAATTCCCAATTCCCAATTCCCAATTCCCAATTCCCAATTCCCAATTCCCAATTCCCAATTCCCAATTCCCGTTGCCAACACATGAACCTTACAAATAATGTTTAAGAAAGATAAATCTTCCTTGCTGTTCACGATCGGAGCAGCTACACTTCTGATCGGTCTAGGCTTCATCACCTACTTGATCGTCATCTCCCGTGGGCCTGGCAAAGATTTGCCCGCAGGGGCTACAGTTATTCCCCAGGATACCATGATGGCCATCTCCATCAGCACCGATGAATCCCAGTGGAATAGACTGCGAGAATTTGGCACTACAGAGTCAAAAGCCTCTTTTGAAAGACTTTTAACAGAAGTGCGCGATCGCCTGCTCACAAGCAATGGCTACGGCTACCAGCAAGACATTCAACCCTGGGTGGGTGACACAGCAATGGTGGCATTTCTGCGAAACAAAGTTGCCATACCAGTAGCCCCGTCTTCGCCCAAAGCATCCCCGCCTCCCCCAATCCAACAGTCAGTGGCAATTATTCTGCCAATTGCTAACCCGATTAAAGCGAAAGAATTATTAGCAAAACCCAAACCCCTCAATCAAGGAAAAATGGTTGAGCGTAATTATAAAGGTGTGCAAGTCACAGAAACTCAAGGCATACCCGATCGCAATTTCTCAGTCGCCATACTCGGCACAAACTATCTGGCAATTAGCACAGATCCCACAGCCACCGATCGAATAATTGATACCTACAAAGGCGAACCTTCCCTAGCAAAAACACCAGGTTATGGAGACGCGATAGAACAAATAAAAAGTCCAGGCGCTTTCGGTCAAATATACGTTAATATGCCCGTTGCAGCCGCTTTTACTGCCGCCAACTCAGCCCGCGAATTGTCACCAGAAAACCTGGAAAAATTACAACAAAATCAGGGATTTGCTACCACAGTTACGGTGGAAAAAGAAGGCATTGGATTCAAATCTATTGCTTGGCTGAAACCAGACTCTCAGAAAAGGATAGCAGTAGAAAACAATGCTGAAAAGATGGCGAACCGCGTGCCAAATAATACGATAATGATGGTATCTGGTGGCAACTTGCGGCGTTTGTGGGAAGATTATGTATCGGGAGCCGATGCTAACCCGATCGCACCAGTGAATCCTCAAGTTTTGCGAACAGCCCTAAAATCCACTACTGGCATGGATTTAGACAAAGACGTGATCGACTGGATGGCCGGAGAATTCTCCCTATCATTAATACCAGCCCCCGCACCGAATCCCAAAGACAAATTTGCTGCTGGATTTGTATTTATGGTGGAAACCAGCAACCGTGGTGGGGCTAACAAAGCTCTTAAACAGCTTGATGATACGATGAAAACTAAAGGGTTTAGAGTTGAGGAAATTAAAGTTGGCGGTGAAGCTGCGACTAAATGGACATCGCCTTTTGGAGGAATTACAGTTACTCGTGGCTGGATGAACGATGTAGTATTTTTAACAGTAGGAGCTCCTGTGATTGATGCGATCGTTCCAGCACCGAAAAGTCCGTTATTCGGAAGCGAATTGTTCCAAAAAACGGTGCGATCGCAACTTAAGCCCCACAACGGCAATTTCTTCATCGACACCGAGAGTGCATTTAATCCCAAAAACCTAGCATTACCGGAGTTTCCCCCCAGCCAAAAAATCTGGATTGATGCCATAGAGTCGATCGGGATTACATCAGCAGTCATAAGCGATCGTACCACCCGTTACGACGCTTTTGTCAACCTCAAAAAATCAGAACAATCTAGTCCCTCTCCAAATCCTTCTCCAACTCCCTTGTCTCCTAGTTCCTCTTCCCCAACCCCGTCTTCTACGAGTTCTATTTCCCCATCGCCGTCTCCCTGAAAAACCCTCATCATTGAGCAACGGCTCAAAAAACTGAATCCAAATCCCTGACTTCTTAAAGAAGTCGGGGATCTAACAGCAATTCTCGAAACTGACTTTTTTTTCACAAAAAGAAACGCAACAATTTTTAACCTTATTTTTGGTTTAAATATGTCATGCGGAATATATATTTTCTAGGCAGTGCTAGTTATAATTAGATTATAAAAAATGTCCGGGGAAGTGCAAATGTTGAAACCAATATTACTTAAAACTTATATAAGTGAGTTTTTGACAGAAGATGAAAACCACAAAGAATACTCAAAAAAATCCGAAACCAATATCAAAGAATAGCATAACTAAACTAGCAATTTCTCTGCAAATTGTCCTGCTCAATTTTTACTTTTTGTCTGCAAAAGCCCAAGCCCAAACCATTATTCCAGCTCTCGACGGAACGGGGACTACCGTCACGCCGGCAGTCCAAACCGGAACCCCACTGCCGACAACTCGCTTCGATATCCAAGGCGGAAAACTATCGGGAGATGGGCAAAATCTCTTCCATAGTTTTGAACAATTCGGATTGTCACAAAATCAGATTGTCAACTTTATCTCAAACCCCAACATTCGCAACATATTGGGTCGCATCGGTGGCGGCAGCCCCTCTATTATTAATGGCTTAATTCAAGTTACAGGCGGCAATTCTAATCTGTTTCTGATGAACCCATCTGGGATTATATTTGGCAACAATGCCAGCTTAAATGTGCCGGCGGCTTTCACCGCAACTACTGCTTCGTCGATCGGGCTTGGTTCTAACTCATTTAACGCCACAGGTATCAACAATTACACATCGCTGATCGGCGCGCCCAACTCCTTCAACTTTGGTGCCGTTCAACCGGGAGGAATTATCAACACGGCTAACTTAGCAGTCAAGTCAGGTCAAAATTTAACATTGCTCGGTGGTACGGTGGTCAGTAGCGGCACTCTCTCCGCCCCAAACGGCCAAATTACTGTAGCTTCGGTGCCAGGGCAAAATGTAGTGCGCCTAGTTCAGGAAGGCAATTTGCTGAGTTTGGAAATCAAGCCACCATCAGCAACAGGGCAAATAACTTCGACATTGCCGATCGCATCTTTACCACAATTGCTCACAGGCATCGGCGCAACTAACGCCACAGGTGTCAGCGTCAATGCTAGCGGTCAAGTTATACTCACAGCGTCGAATCAAGTAGTAGCAGCGGGCGATGTGGCACTACAAGGTGTAAATGGTCGCGCGATCGCCATTCAAGCAGCCAACAACCTGACAACTGGCAACCTGACGAGTTCGGAAACAGGCGCGATCGACATTCAAGCAGCCAACAACCTGACAACTGGCAACATAGACGCCCATTCAGAAGATAAACAAGGCGGTTCAGTCACCCTCAGCGCCCGCAATGATGCCCAAGTCACCTACATCAACACCGAAGGTAGAACAGCCGGAGGAAATATTGACATTACCGCAGGCCGTCATTTCCGAGCCACAGGCACTTTCAAATCAGAACCCAATTGCGCGATCGCGATCGGTTGCAGCCTTTCCGCCTCCACAACCACCAGTGCTAACGCTGGCGATATCACCATTCGCTACGGTGGCGCTGCCTCGACGAACACTCTTTTCACTGTCGGCCCGGACTATAACAAAGTCAATGGTACTGCTGGCATCATCGCCACGGGAGGGCCTTCTAAGGCAAATGTCATTGCCTATGGAAGTTACAGTAATAGTAAGCCTCAAGAACAGATAGTACAGCCGACCACAATTAAGCTTACCGCTTCTCCTATTTCACCAACTCCAGCACCAACTTCAGCACCAACTCCAGCACCAACTCCAGCACCAACTCCAGCACCAACTCCAGCACCAACTCCAGCACCAACTCCAGCACCAACTCCAGCACCAACTCCAGCCAACGCCCGCACCAACGCCCGCACCAACGCCCGCACCTATACGAATACCAACTCCAGCACCAACTCCAGCACCAACTCCAGCACCCACACCAGTAACAGTTATCCCGATCGCCCAAACCATTCAAACACCCGCAACCGTAACAGTTATCCCGATCGCCCAAACCATTCAAACACCCGCAACCGTAACAGTTCGATCGCCCAAACCATTCAAACACCCGCAACCGTAACAGTTATCCCGATCGCCCAAACCATCGAAACACCCACACCCGTAACAGTTATCCCGATCGCCCAAACCATCGAAACACCCGCAACCGTAACAGTTATCCCGATCGCCCAAACCATCGAAACACCCACACCCGTAACAGTTATCCCGATCGCCCAAACCATCGAAACACCCACACCCGTAACAGTTATCCCGATCGCTCAAACCATCCAAACACCCGCAGTCGTAACAGTTATTCCGATCGCACCGACAATTCAAACACCCGCAGTCGCAACAGTTATCCCGATCGCAATTTCAGTCAATCCGATACCTGTTGTGCCTGTCATCGGGCCAATTAATCTCCCAGTCAGTCCACCACCGAATCAAAATCCTGTATTTTCCCCAAACTCACAACAGCAAATATCTAATTCCTTGCAACAGCGTAATTCACCCTTAGTAGTCCCGAATAGTAACATTTTCAATTTACAAAGGAACCTCGACTCGGTTGTTTTTCCGATAGAAGAAAGATTGACCAGGGATTTTGTTAATTATCTAAATTTGCCATCAACAAATGCGATCGCTACCCTAGCAGACGCCCAAAATACCCTTAGCCGCGTCGCCAAAGCCACAGGTATTACACCCGCTCTGATCTATATCAGCTTTGTACCCAAAGGTTCAACCGTCCCTCGCGATTACAGCAGTTCGCCCATCTTGCGGGTGGAACAGCAAATTCAAGCCAGCGAGGAACTGGAACTAATGGTGGTAACACCTTCGGGCGAGCCTGTTCGCGTTCGCATAGCGCAAACCTCCCGCAGCGAAGTAATGGCCGTTGTTCAGAGATTTCACAATGAAGTGACCAATCCGGTAAAACGCAATACTAAAAGTTATTTGCCTTTGGCTCAGCAGCTTTATCGGATGATTGTAGCGCCGATCGAAGCCCAGCTACAAGCACGAGGCATTAACAACTTATCTTTTCTCTCAGATCAGGGGTTGCGATCGATACCAATGGCCGCCCTCCATGACGGCAAAGGCTTTCTGATAGAGCGTTACAGTGTCGGCTCCATGCCCAGTCTGAGTTTGACCAATAGCAGCACCAGCAATTTCCAAAATACCCAACTTCTGGCAATGGGGGCGTCGCAATTTGCAAATTTAAGTCCTTTACCTGCGGTGGAAATAGAAGTATCCACCATCACTCAGCAAGGCTGGCCCGGCAAGTCCTTCTTGAACCAAGCTTTCACTCTGGCAAATTTGAAATTCCAGCGTCAGCAGCAGCCCTTTGGAATGATTCACCTTGCTACCCACGCCGAATTTAGATCGGGAGACCCCAGCAATTCTTTCATTCAATTGTGGGATACTAAATTGCGGTTAGATCAGTTGCGGCAAATGAATTGGCACAGCCCGCAAGTTGAACTTTTGGTTTTGAGTGCCTGCAAGACTGCTGTGGGCGATCGGGATGCAGAGTTAGGCTTTGGCGGTTTAGCCGTGCAATCAGGTGTTAAATCGGCTCTGGCTACTCTCTGGTATGTCAGCGACGAAGGGAGTTTGGGATTGATGTCGGAGTTTTACAGCCAATTAAGAAATGCTCCGATTAAGGCAGAAGCCCTGCGGCAAGCGCAATTAGCGATGTTGCGCCAAACAGTCCGCATCGAAGGGGGAATGCTGCACACTTCTTCTGGAAACATCCCACTCCCGCCAGAATTGGCAAACACACCCAGTCCGAATTTCTCCCATCCCTACTATTGGTCTGGTTTTAGAATGATTGGCAATCCTTGGTAATCAAAATTTGTTTGAGAACTCCTTATCATATAGAGGAGACTGAGGCTACCGGATTTGATATAATTCAAAACCCAAAAATCCCGAATCCCAGTACGATCGATCTAGTTCGCATAAATAAGTAAAAACTTTACGAGGATAATTTTTATGGATCTGGTTGTACTCCAGAACTGGCTGGACAACATCTCCTTTGCCGTTCTATTCGCAACAATGCTGGTTTACTGGACAGGAGCCGCTTTTCCCGGCATTCCCTACCTATCAGCCCTAGGTAGCGCCGGAATGGCGATCGCAAATCTCTCCATCGCCACTTTACTCGGTTCTCGGTGGATAGAAGCCGGCTACTTCCCACTCAGCAACCTTTACGAATCCCTATTTTTCCTAGTTTGGGGAATCACCGCCATCCACCTAGTCGCCGAGAACATGAGTCGATCGCGCCTAGTAGGAGTAGCCACATCGCCCGTAGCAATGGCAATCACCGCCTTTGCGGCCCTCACCCTACCCGCAACCATGCAGTCGGCTGAACCCCTAGTACCAGCCCTCAAATCCAACTGGCTGATGATGCACGTCAGCGTTATGATGCTGAGTTATGCAACATTAATGGTAGGGGCATTACTGGCGATCGCATTTTTGATCGTCACCCGTGGCAAAAAAATCGAACTCACCGGTAGTTCCTTCGGTACCAACGGCAATCGCAACAGCAACTACCGCCTGCAACGCCCTCAAAACGAACCTCAAATTGGTGAAACCGCAGCCAACAGTGGACTAGCATTTAGCGAACCATCTTTCAACTCCAACAATAACGGTTTCAGCAACACAGCAGTCCTAGAATTAGCAACAGTTCAAACCTCTGCAAACAGTCAATCTCAAACCGCAGAAATTCTCTCGCCTCAGCGCTTGAATCTAGCAGAAACCCTCGATAACATTAGCTATCGAATCATCGGTTTAGGATTCCCTTTACTGACTATTGGGATTATTGCCGGCGGCGTTTGGGCAAACGAAGCTTGGGGCTCATACTGGAGTTGGGATCCAAAAGAAACTTGGGCATTGATTACTTGGTTAGTATTTGCAGCCTACCTCCATTCCCGCATCACACGCGGCTGGCAAGGAAGACGGCCCGCAATCTTAGCCGCCACAGGTTTCGTCGTGGTTTGGATTTGTTACCTAGGAGTTAATTTGTTAGGCAAAGGTCTACATTCCTACGGTTGGTTTTTCTAATACCAACATTTATTGGTTATTGGTTATTAGTTATTTGCTATTGGTTAGTAACTGCTAACTAATAACTATAGCAACCGTCAAGGCACTTTGGTCATTGAGCGTAGTCGAAATGTCCACTTCGGCTACGCTCAGTGACCGGAAATGCGATTCCCTAAGCACCTTGACGGTTGCTATAACCGCCAATACCCAGCAGTTAACAGCGAACAGTCAACAGTCAACAGTCAACAGTCAACAGCAAACTATTTCCTAAAATGAAAAGTCCACAAATATTTCTCAAAGAAGACGATGTTCTCTCTACTCCAGCCAGCGCTTTAATGTATCAATGCACATTCAAAGTCAGCGAATTTTTGACGATCATGCAGTCAAAACTGCTAGAAGAAAGATTGTTTGTAGATGGTATGGATTGCGAACTTTTAAGTTCAGGTAAATCATGGACAAAAGGAAAAGTTATAGTGCGCCTAGAGTTTTGCCCGGACGAAGATCAAGTAGAACAAAAAGCCCTTCCTGCCGCCTCTGAACACTCAGATAGCACACAAGAATACAACCAAAATAGCTCAGACGAAATTGATGCAAATCAAAACTCCAATATCAGCACATCCGCAGATGTAAATAATAATTTTCCTATCGGTAGGTCTCCAAATAGTAACCCTCATAGTGTAGGAATGTGGAGCTAAAAGTCATTAGTCATTAGTCATTGGTCATTAGTCATTAGTCATTAGTCATTAGTCATTAGTCATTAGTCATTAGTCATTAGTCATTAGTCATTAGTCATTAGTCATTAGTCATTAGTCATTAGTTAGTCATTAGTCATTAGTCATTAGTTATTAGTTAGTTGTTACTTGTTATTTATAAGAACCAATAACCAATGCCCAATGCCCCATTCGCAATGCCCAATGCCCCATTCGCAATGCCCAATGCCCAATGCCCAATGCCCCATTCCCCATTCCCCATTCCCCATTCCCCATTCCCCATTCCCCATTCCCCATTCCCCATTCCCCATTCCCAATGCCCAATCTTCCAAATGGAAAATGGACACAACTCCACGCTCAACTGCACCGGACACTGCTGCAACGCCAAATTTTGGCGCAAAATCAGAGATTATTAGTAGCAGTATCCGGCGGACAAGATTCTCTGTGTTTGCTCAAATTACTACTAGATTTGCAGCCAAAATGGGATTGGCAATTAGCAATTGCCCACTGCGATCACCGTTGGCGTTCCGATTCCGAAGCTAATGCAAATCATGTAGCAAGTTTAGCTAAAAATTGGGGAATATGCTATTATCAAAAGACAGCCGATCGCATCCCGAACACTGAAGCAGCAGCCCGCAACTGGCGATATCACAGTTTAACCGAAATTGCGATCGCCAACAACTACCCCAACATTATCACAGGTCACACAGCGAGCGATCGCGCCGAAACCCTCCTCTACAACCTAATTCGCGGTAGTGGCGCAGACGGACTATCCGCCCTCACTTGGGTTCGCCCCCTTGCTGATTTTCGATTGCCAATTTTAGATTGTGAATTAGACAATCTGAATGAAAATCCGAAATCGAAAATCTCTCTGGTTCGTCCATTACTGGAAATAACCCGATCGCAAACAGGGCAATTTTGTCAAGAGCAAAAACTACCAATTTGGGAAGATTCCACCAATCAGGACTTGCAATATGCCCGTAACCGCATTCGATCAGAATTACTACCTTATCTAGAAACTCATTTTAACCCAAAAACGCAACAAGCCCTAGCCCAAACAGCCGAACTCCTCCGCGCCGACGTCGAATACCTCGAACTTGCAGCCACAGACTTGCTACAACAAGCAATGTCAGAAATTAGCGAAGGAGAGCACATAAATTTTCAACTTCCAGTCAAGTTAAATCGCCAGATTTTACAAGCAGCACCCCTTTCCTTGCAGCGGCGCGCAATGCGACAACTACTACAACACATACTGCCAAGTGCTCCCAGCTTTGAAAGCGTCGAAAAACTGACTGCTTTGATCATAGCACCCAATCGATCGCAAACCGATCCATTTCCATCCGGTGCGATCGCCCTAGTCGAAAAACCTTGGATTACGATCAAATATATTGCCGAACTTCCATCCATCCGCTAAATCCGCTAAATCCGTTACAGAATCCGTTGCCGAACTTCCTTCCTAGAGCAATGATAAACTTGATATTCATACCCATCAACCGCAGGCAATTCCCGCGATTCAACCTCACAACCTTGCGCTTTCAAATCAACAGGTACGCGAAAATTCACCAACCACAAATCTAGTGGCTTATCCAATTGACTGATTGTTTTGTCAAGTGTCCCAGACGCTATTTCCGGTGTCTCCCTTTTCAGATTAGCTAAAAGAAATAGAGGAGAATCCCAGTACCCTGAGCGAAGTCGAAGGGTCTTCTTCCCTATTCCTTCTGTGTACCCTGAGCGAAGTCGAAGGGCATTATTCCTTCTTTTCCATTCCCACCCAATACCCATCAATTCTCCGATTTCCACATGAGTCTTTTGAGTAGTAGCAATCAACACCGGAACCTTTGAAACTTCGCGGATAATTGGAACCAAAAGGTCTGGTTTATAATATTTCCGATAACCAAGATTATAATTCACAGTAACACCACTCACAAAACCCATTAATATAATTAACAAAACAGCTTTCTTACCATCAATTTCAATAGCAGGTAAATTAAACCATTGACTTTTTACTTTAGGTGTGTTGTAAATAACTGCCAAAGCTGATCCTAATAATAAAATCATCCCTGGGAAATAGACAAAATTGTATCGAGCACCGCGAGTCAAGTCAATCCCTAAAATATATGTAAAGCTAAAAAATAGCGCAATTGCTCCTAGCACAAACCCGCCAAAAACTATAGTACCTAAACGACTTTCTGCAATTATCAAGGAAGTTTTAATCCCACCAAGTAGCAGGGGAAGCACCCAGATAAAATATACGATCATCCCGATAACAGACACAATTGCCACTGAAAGATTTGGGGATTCAACGGGTAGCAAAGACATCACAGTAATCCATCCAGCCAAAGCTTGAAAAATTGGACTAATCCAATTCAAAAAAGTGCGATCGCTACTAACAATCCAATTAGTCAATTCACTACCATACTTGTTGGAAAAAAATATCGGCAACCAAACTAAACCGCCCGCTAAACTTCCTAAACCCACTGCTAAAATGCGAAAATATAGAGGAAGTGCCAATCTAAAATGTTGCTGCCATAATAATGAAATTAAAACCATTGCTTCCGCACATAAAGTCAGGACAAAAAAGTAGTGTATAGCGATTCCTAAACAGTTGAATATTACCCAAACTGGCACAGCCCAAATTGGCAATAGAGTGCTACTTTGCGATTTTTTGATTGTTAAAATTAAACAGAATAGAGAAGCAATAACTAATAAAATTCCTAAAGTATAATGGCGAGCTTCTTGAGCGAGATAAACACCGTAGGGAGAAACTGCCATCATCGCGGCGGCACATTGACCAACTAAACGAGAATTGAAACCAAACCAGCCCAAAAAGTAAATAGCTGGCACTGAAATTACGCCCAATAAAGCTGGGAGCGATCGCGCAATCCAGACTAAACTATCCTCAGAATGCCCAAACAACCCCATCCACCAGTGAGCCAGCACAAAATAAACTGGAGGATGATTGCTTTCTAGCAGCAAATTATGTAGGACATCAGCAGTGCTATGACTGGGACTCCATTGTAGCGGTTCGAGTAAAGTAGAAAGATCGATCGCGCGATCGATCGGCACACCTCGAAAACTATTCCCCAAACTAAACACCAGAGTCGAAAACTCATCTGTCCACAGCGGTTTCCACTCCAAATGGGCAAAGCGTAAAATCAAGGCGATCGCAGTCCACAGTAATACCAACAACAGTTGTTTATTCCTAATCATTAATTTAGTTATTAGTTATTGGTTATTGGTTATTGGTTATTGGTTATTGGTTATTGGTTATTGGTTATTGGTTATTGGTTATGAGTTATTGGTTATGAGTTATTGGTTATTGGTTATTTTGATAATGCCCAATTCCCAATTCCCCATGCCCAATTCCCAATTCCCCATGCCCCATGCCCAATTCCCCATGCCCAATTCCCAATTCCCTAATTAACATCCGTCACCCGCCAGCTCAGTTTCATATTGATCCAGAAATTCCACAGAGTCACAGTCGCGATCGCAATTAACTTAGCCAAATATTCATTCATCCCAAAATCATTAAACATCAAATTAACCAGCAGCACATTCACAATCACACCCATCAAGCAAATCGTATTAAATTTCAACAGCCGTTTAAATCGCTGGCGCTTTCCTGGCTGCCGCTTAGAAATATCTCCAAAAGTCCATAAATCATTCCACAAAAAATTACTGATAATTGCCACTTCAGAAGAAACGATCGTACTACGGGTTAGCCCAAAACCGAGAAGAGTCCGCAATATATAAAAAATCCCCATATCCACAAACACCCCGCTGAAACCCACCACACCAAACCGTAGAAACTTACCCATCGGCCACCGAGCAAATCGCAATCTGAGCAAATGCCGCAAATATTCAATATACTGTTTCCAGGTAACTTTGCTCTCCCCTTCTTGGCGCTCCTGAAACACATAAGCAACTTCTCCAATCCAGCGGATATCACCTCTCCCAAGCACTTCAATCAAAATTTTGTAACCGGCAGGATTCAGCGTTTTGCCAGCAATACAACTGCGGCGCACCATAAAATAGCCACTCATCGGATCGGACACTCTGCCCACCACTCCCGGTAGTATAATCAATCCCACAGTCTGAGCGCCCCGTGACAAAAATCGCCTGACAACACTCCAATCGCTGACACCACCCTCCGTAACGTGGCGACTAGCAGCAGCTAAATCGGCTCCCCGCTTAATTTCTGCTAAAAGCTGCAATAGCGTCTCTGGGGGATGCTGCAAGTCGGCATCGATGACACCCAAAACCTCACCTCTGGCCACTTGCCATCCGCGAATCACTGCTGTAGAAAGTCCCCGCTCATGTTCGCGCCGCATCACCCGCAACTGCGGATAGTCTGGTGTTAGGGACATGGCTACTTCCCAGGTGCGATCGGGACTGTCGTCATCGACTACAATTAGTTCATAGTCACCGGGAATACTACCATCAAGCAATTTGGTCAGTTTTTCGACAATTGTCTTGACATTTTTACACTCGTTGTAGGTAGGAATTATTAGGGAAAAATAAATTGGCGGTTCCCCTGCATCTGTAGTAGCAGTTGAAGTTACAGTCGGTGCAGCCGGAATTTGCAAAGGGTTTGACGGTACTGGTACGAGGTGATTTGGTTGGTTGAGGCCCATAGTTCCAGTTTTCAGAAAGTAAAAGATGTTTTGTTATGACTTTAGACTTGAGAATATGTTTCGTCTAGAGTTGATTTGTTAAGATAGAAAAACTCCTTTAATTTTAAGTAGTGGATTCTGTGATTGAACCGGAAAATAAAACTGTGGATGCAATTCTCGATCGCGCTTTACAAGGATACAACCTCTCCACCGCAGAGGCATTGGTACTTTTGCAACAAAGAGAGCCAAATGCGATCGCCTCTATTCAAACAACCGCTGACTTGCTTCGTCGCCGACAATCAGGGGATACTGTCACATATGTTGTCAATCATAATATTAACTTCACAAATATTTGTGAGCAGCATTGCAGTTTCTGTGCATTTCGCCGCGACGATGGAGATGAGGGCGCTTTTTGGTTAAACGCAGACCAAATTCTGGAAAAGGCAAGTGATGCTGTGCAAAGGGGTGCAACGGAAATTTGTATGCAGGGCGGCTTAAATGTTCAAGCTAAACTAAATGGTGCATCTTTGCCTTATTATTTGCAATTGGTGAAAACGATTAAAGATAAATTTCCACAGTTACATTTGCACGCTTTTTCGCCGCAAGAAATAGAATTTATTGCCAGAAAAGATCATCTTAGTTTCAGCTATGTAATTTCGGCTTTGCGAGATGCCGGAGTTGGTTCGATGCCGGGAACTGCGGCGGAAGTTCTCGACGATGCGGTACGACGGGTGATTTGCCCAGAAAAACTAAATTCGGCAACCTGGCTAGAAATTGTCGGAACTGCTCACAGCCTGGGTTTGCCGACAACAAGTACAATGCTTTGTGGGCATATTGAAACGGCCGAACAGCAGGTGTTGCATTTAGAAAAAGTGCGATCGCTCCAACAAAGTGCCATTAACAACAACTATCCAGCCCGCATCACAGAATTTATTTTACTACCATTTGTCGGACAATCAGCACCAGCACCTTTACGCAGTCGAGTGGGCCGCGATCAACCAGTTTTAGCGGATACATTATTGCTCACAGCCGTATCTCGAATCTTCTTAGGAAATTTGATTCCCAATCATCAACCAAGTTGGGTAAAATTAGGTTTAGATGGAGCTACAGAAGCGCTGAAATGGGGTTGCAATGACATCGGTGGCACTTTGATGGAAGAACACATCACGACAATGGCTGGTGCAGTTGGTGGCAGTTGTCAATCAGTCGAAGACTTACAAAATGCGATTAGTTCTTTGGGCCGGAGTTATCAACAAAGAGACACAATTTATCGACCTTTGGGGGTTGACAATTTGGCAGCAATAGGTGTTATATCAAGTCCAGTTAATTGCTGATCTTTTACGGGCACTTGTGCCGAATCCTGCCCTTCGACTCCGCTCAGGAACCGCGCGCAATCTGTACCCTGAGCGTAGTCGAAGGGTCGAAGTATTGGGCATAGAAAGTCGAAACATGATGTTAGGAGAAAGTGAGCAATGTCTTATAGTGAATTCACTACAATTGTCAAAGTCAAACAAGCCTTTGGATTAACAACCGTAGAAGGGCCGCGATTTTTACCGCAAATAACTGCGATCGCACCGAGTGCCACCCTGACTGATTTTTTGGCGAATAGTTTACCTGTAGCTGTGGCGACAGGTAGCGAAAAAGCGCGATCGTCCATGATTATAACTCCGGTACTGCTGGAAGTCAGGAAGATTTTGCAACGAAATATTAGCTTGTTTTCGGGAGAAGACTTTACGGTTGATTACAAAATTGGACTCAACGGAATTTGTGATTATTTGATTAGTCGCTCTCCAGAAATGTTGGAGATTGAAGCACCAGCCGTGGCGGTTGTTGAGGCGAAAAAAGCTGATTTGAAGACAGGAATTGGACAGTGTGTTGCCGAAATGGTGGCAATGCAGAAGTTTAATGAAGCGAAGGGTAAACCAATTTCAGTGATTTATCAGAAGAATGGGTTTAAAACCCCGTCTTTTAAGACAGCTTTGCATTTAATCTTTTTCTATGATACCATAGTATTAGTAGTTTGGTAAGTGAGATGCT
>REAP01000058.1 GCA_004294385.1 Oscillatoriales cyanobacterium
TGAGGGTAATACTTTAACCCAAAGTGAAACGGAATTAGTTTTAACTAAGGGCATTACTGTGGGGGGCAAAACCCTTGACGAACATTTAGAAGTTATTGGACATAAGGAGGCGATCGATTATATTGAAAATTTAGCCCAAAAAGATACGGAGATTAATGAATGGGAAATTAAGCAAATTCACAATCTTATTCTCCGCAAAATTAACCCGGAGGAAGCGGGTAGTTATCGCACTCTGGATGTGATGGCGGTAGGAACTAACTATCGTTATCCTCCCCATTATTTACTATCTCAATTAATGGGGGATTTTGCGATATGGCTCAACTCGGAATCTGCTTTAAGGCTCCATCCAGTCGAATATGCCACTATGGCTCATTATCGTTTTGTTTCTATCCATCCTTTTCGGGATGGGAATGGTCGAAGCGCCAGATTATTAATGAATTTACTCTTAATCCGTGCAGGCTATCCGATTGTGGTGATTGACAACCAAATCCGCAATGATTATATTAATGCTTTAGCCTACGGGCAACAAAACCAAGATGATTTAAGCTTGCTTTTTGCATTGATTTTTGATGCTACGATTAGTTCGCTTGTGGAAGTTTTAAGATTATTGGTGACTGCAAGTAGCAGCAGGGGAAAGGGACAGGCTTTTTATTTCGATCGCACCAACGCTATCTCGCAAACGCTCCCTCACCTTGGAGATGATTCGGAATCTCGATCGAGAATTAAGGATTCCGAAGGATCAACAACTATTAAGGCAACTCAACCGAACTGGGTTTAGCAATATGAGGCAGCCCCCAACCCAATTTTTCCCGCAAAACGTGGAAAAACTCAGGAGGTTGTACCCGAACAAAACGGGCCCGGTACGGAGCTTTTTCTACTTGTACCCAATCCTCCGGGCGAACATAACAGCCGCCGTTTCCATCCACCACCATGACTAGACGGTTCGGACTCGCAGGCAAAATCTTCACAGGTTCTGTATTGGAAAACACCAAGGCCCGCGAAGCCATAGAATGGGGGCAAAGAGGCACTAACTGCAATACGGGCACTCCGGGAATAATTACAGGGCCGCCGGCAGACAGCGCGTAAGCAGTCGATCCTGTGGGAGTCGAGATGATTATCCCATCGGCGGCAATGTCCACAGAAGCGTGTTGCCCGATCGCGATTTCAAAATGACACATACAAGTCAGCGGTTCTCGATGCAGCACCATTTCATTCAAACACAGCGCTTCCCAGAGACAATCGTTGTCGCGAAACAACCGTACCGCTAGCATTGACCTTTCTTCTATTTCGTATTCTCCAGCCAGCACCTTCTCTAAGGCTTGTGGCAGCAAGTTAAGGTAAGTTTCGGTCAAAAAACCCATATGACCAGTATTGACGGTCAGCAGTGGCACTCCGATGGGAGCGACTTGGCGAAATGCCGACAGCACAGTACCGTCGCCACCCAAAACCACTGCAAACTCCATGTCGCTGTCAAAACCGGGGGGGACGAGTTGGTCGATCGGAGTATGACACATCGGGCGATCGGGACTAGAATAGCCCAGAATGCCCCCGGAACCAGAAACCGCGCAGACATCCCAGCCGATCGCAGTTAGTTGTTGTTTCAACTCTTCGGCGATGCGGCAAGAAACAGGTTTGACATCGTTGTATATAATCCCAGCTTTCGGCACAATAAACTACCCCGCCCTACTATCGTCTAGGACAAAAACTACGTCCTTTTTATTTGATAGACATGGCAATAATTGCCAATCTTGAACAGGCAAGATGCCTGTTCCACAATAAATATGGTCGAGGTCTAATAGACATCGCAAGAATTGCCAGCTTTGAACAGGCAAGATGCCTGTTTCACAATAAATATGGTCGAAGTCTAATAAATTCGAGAGTTCCCAAGTTCGGGTTGAATATAGTTTTAATATGGCGTGTCTTGTTGCCGTCATGAAATTTTTATTTAATAAAGTAGATTTTGCAGTTTGTGGCGGCATCGAACCGCCACAAATTACCGACATTTCATCCCCGGACTAAGCAATTTGAGTCAGAGGAATGGACGATGGGCCGATTAAAACGTAAAAGGCATTTTTTGTTTACCCCGTTTTTTCGTTTTAAGCTGCTCGTACTCTATTTCTTTGAGCTTCTTGGTAATCAGACTAAAGTATTCTTCGAGATAAGATTCCAAAGTAGTAGTCTCTTTGGGGTCTATTCCGAAGACGCTGTAAACTTCATCCATCGGAGCTTTCAAGGGTTTTCCGGCCGCCAAAACTTCTGAAAAAGCTAACCTGTCAGCTACATTCCAACTCCACTGAAAGAAGCTAGCAAATTGACGAGTAGCCTTCAACAAGGCATCTGGGGTACGGGTGATTTTGGCTTCTTTGCCAGATAGTCGTTCGCATAAGCGCACAATTTCTTCGGCATCCCAAGCGCGAGGACCCACCATAGGAAAGCTTTTTTTCTCAGTTTCGGGAACAGAAAGAGCCCGAACTGCAAATTTAGCCACATCCTGAGTGTTCATGTAGGCAAGGGCTGACGGCTTATTGGGCAACCAAACTCCCTGACTATCCAAAATCGGCATTGCGTACAGGCTTAGCAGTCCTTGCAAAAAGCCACATGGTCTCAAGATTGTGTAATCTAGACCAGATTCTGCCAAAAATAGCTCGGTACAGCGCTTGATTTCCAGCAACGGGACTTGGGGATATTTCTCGGCATCGAGAAACGAAAAGAAGATGTAACGCTTGACGCCTGCTGCTACTGCTGCTTGAATCAGCGATACTTTTCCGTCCCAGTCTACTCTTTTGATGCTGACAGAATCTGTCGCGCTGGCTGTTGCTGCATCGATGATAGCTGTTACGCCTTCTAGTGCAGAAGTTAGGCTATCTGGCTGGCAAAGGTTTCCCGGTACGATTTCTGCGCCCCATTCTTTTAAAAATGCAGCTTTTCTGTAATTTCTGACCAAGCAACGCACCTGGTAGCCTTCGTCGAGGGCGCGGCGGGCTATTTGGCGGCCGAGTGTGCCGGTGGCACCTAAAATCAATAAAGTCATCTAGGGATTAATTATGAATCTTAAACTTTCAATAAGATGGTATCAGGTTTTTGTTAAGTTTGTTAAAAAAACTTAACAAAAACCTAAGATTTTCTCATTTTGGCGTTGACACCTTCGGCAAAAGGCTGGCTTTCTGATCGATCCCCGTAGGAGACGGCAGTGCCCATTGGTGTCAAGTTAAGTCTTAAAGCCCGCCCCGTGTTCGTTGGTCATCCCACAAGTCCTAAGCGGGGTTAAAACCCCTGTCTCATAGAAGACAGTCGGTTGAAACCGACGGTCGATTTGCCCCAAATCAATACACATTAACTAACTCTTCAGTCCTCTTTGAGAGGACTTTCGCTATGAGACAGGGGTTGAGACTTCTGTCGGAATATCGGTTTGACCTGGTTGTTGACACTCCTTGGCACTGCCGTATCCCTACTTCATAACCCTGGGATACGACGGTGTAATTGAAAAAACTTATTCTTCGCCGCCTTGCAGTTTGAGCAGGAGGAAGCCTCCACCGATACCGACAAAAATTAGGGAAAAGGACAACAAGGCTGCATTTAAAATTTCAGGATTCATGATTTTAGATGTCTAGTTGGACGATCGCATTAAACAAACATAATATAATTTCGGGCAACCAGCTACAGGAATGCTAAAATCTCAGTGCTGAAACTGTTGTTGATTTCTGGAGAAAATGCCTTGATGCTCGATCGAGGATTGAAACTAGCTGTAACTCTGGGAGATCCGGCGGGAATTGGCCCGGAAGTGATTCTCAAGGCTTTGGCTGATCCTGTAGAGGCTTCTGGGGCGTGGACGATCGGCTCTCGGACAATTTTGCAGCAAACTTATGATAGGTTGCGATCGCTAGATCCATCCGTAGCTTTGGCAAATCCCGACACATTAAATATTATCGATGTCGAATCCGACAGCAAGTGGGGCAAAATCATCCCTGGTGTTGGTAATGCAGCGAGTGGGGCTGCTAGCTTTGCTTATCTCGAAAGTGCGATCGATCGTACCCTCGCTGGTGAATTTTCGGCGATCGTGACTGGGCCGATTTCTAAAACTTGTTGGCAGGCCGCAGGCTACAATTATCCTGGACAAACAGAGCTTCTGGCAGAAAAAGCGCGATCGAAACGCTTCGGAATGCTGTTTGCCGCCAAGTCTCCCCACAGCAATTGGACGCTAATTACTTTACTCGCTACCACACATATTCCTTTACGTCAAGTCCCCGATGCTTTGAATCCAGAGTTGTTAACCGAAAAACTGGAATTGCTGATCGAGTGTTTGCGGGAAGATTTTGGGTTAGAAACACCGAGAATTGCCATTTCTGGCTTAAATCCCCACAGCGGGGAAAATGGGAAACTGGGAAATGAAGAGCAAGACTGGATGATACCGTGGTTGGCAACTCAGCGCGATCGATTTAGGCAAGTGCAGTTAGACGGGCCCGTGCCGCCGGATACCCTATGGGTAAAGCCCGGTAAGGCTTGGTACGGTTTGGCAGAACCAGCTCACGACGCCTATTTGGCAATGTACCACGACCAAGGTTTGATTCCAGTAAAATTGATGGCTTTTGACAAAGCAGTTAATACTACAATTGGCTTGCCTTTTGTCCGCACATCCCCCGATCATGGCACTGCTTTTGATATCGTAGGTAGAGGGATTGCTGATGCCTCCAGCATGAAATCTGCATTGGAGCTGGCGAGGGAGTTGGCCAGGAGGAGATCGATGGTTAAATTAGGGCTACCCACGAAATACTGAACGAAACTTGATCATCAGCTCTCAATCCGTTTACTATCATACTGAAGAGTTATTTTCCCTTGTATCGTATGGCAAGGTAGTAATTTTATTTCAATTAGCTCAAGTCAAATCCGGGTGGCAAAGTATGACAGAATTTAATGTAGACTCAGGAGAAATGAAGCAAGTAGAAATAGTTGAACCTGATGCCACAAATTCGGCAATTCCGAAAGCTAGCGAGCAACTTCAGGAGCTAATGAATATGCTTGCCGAATTGCAGTTATTAAAATTAAAAAAAGAATCTAACAAGGTTGATTTAGGGTGTATAGAAATGTCTAAAAATAAAAATGAGGGTCAAGAAAATGGGCAGAATCAGCACTTGTCTTTTTTGATAGAACCACCTGCTATTGTTCCCGAAATATTGAATGAAGATCGAGAAATAGTAGTTACAAAAAAGGTTAACGAGGAGCGAGTTTCATCTATAAAAGCTAAGCTAGAAAAAGATGATCTGCCATCGGAAGAAGAATTAGAAAAGGCTGTGGACAAGTTTAAGCGGTTGCAGCAATTACTATTTGAACGGGATTTACCGGAGTTTTATGATAATGTTTTGAGCGTAGAACAAAGATTGACAAACTTTGAAAGGCTGATTGCTGACCCAGATGAGTTACTCAAATTACTGATGCCATTAGTTCCTGAGTTGCTGAGTGGCCAAGTCCGGGAGTTAAAGTCTGAATTGAGAGAGGCGATCGCACCTGATGGTACTCCCAGAATTAATCAGAGCGAAATAGAAGCAAAAGTAGTTGAGCTGCAAAATCAAATCGCTATGCTCTCTCAGCAGCGAACCCCCAATGCAGAAGAGTTGATCAAAGGGCTGATTCCGATCATTAGCGACTTGCTCGATCGCAAACTAGAGGAGTCGAACTTAGAGGTAGACTCTACAATTGTACCGGCAGTCAATGAAGTAATTAACCACCAAAACGGACTGGAAGAAAAAGTCTTAAATATTGAAAATCAATTTGCTAACTTTCAGCAGCGTTTCCAGCACCAGCCGGAAGACATAGTTAAACAACTACTGCCGATAATTAGTGAGTCGCTGAACCGGAAAATTAGTGAGTTAAAATCTGAGCTGATTGACGCTGTTGCACCCTCAGCGCAGGTAAGAATAGCTTGGGTAGAAGTCGAAGAAAAAGTATTAAATATCATCGAAGAGAGGCTGATAGGTCAACAGCCACAAATCCAGAAACCGGAAGAGATAATTTCGCGGGTGATGCCAGTAATCACAGAGTTGCTGAATGGTAAAATAGAGGAATCTAAATTAGAGTTGGCAGCGGTTATCGAAGCTTTGATGCTAGGTAAAAGCCATCAAGAAGCAATTCAAGTGCAATTGCTAAATGTAGAAAATAAAGTTAATATTCTTCAGAGAAAGCAGAATTCTCAGCCGGAAGAAATAATGGCAAGGCTGATGCCATTAATGATTGAGTCGCTGAACCGGAAGATAGATGAGACTAAGTTGGAGGTGAGAGAGGCGATCGCACCAGGAATCATCGCAGCTTTTCAAAACAGTGGTATTGAAGCACGAATCTTAAGAAATGAGCATCAAATCGTCGAATTTCAGCAGCAAACTATAGCCGAGTTAGAAGGGTTGATGGCAAGGATTATGCCAGGGATCACCCAGATGCTGTCGGACAAAATCAGCGAAGCAAGGCTAGAGATAGAAAGTGCGATCGCCCCCGCTGTGGATGCAATTATTCAAAACAAAAGGATTGAAGAAAGACTGGGGAAAATTGAACAAAAAATTGTAGTCATCGAACACCGGATTTATGAATCGACCGACTTGTTTACGGATTTATTGAAACCTTTAATTGACGAACTTATGGTCGGTCATCACAAGCAATTGGAACAATCTGTAATCGAATCAATCTTACCTTTATTAGATGAAATTGTCAATTATAATTATCAACTCAATGATCAGGTGGTGAATCTCGAACGCAAACTAAATGACGCTGAATGGGGTGGCAATGAGGAAGCATTAGTTGCCAAAATTAAAGGGATTTTCCTGGAAATGATGCTGGGAACTATTAACGAGTCAAAAGAAGCATTTAGTGAAACAATAGCTCCGATCATCGATCAAGTAATTAATACCAGAACTAGGGAGAATAGGCACTCGATGGGAGTAGCCATATCGCCGGCGATACCTGTGGGAATTAGCCAGAGAATAACGGAATCGCCAGATGAGATTGCACAGGCTCTAGCACCGGAGATGGCCTCTGCTGTTAGACAACAAATTAATCTGAATCGAGAAGCAATGTCGGATGCACTCTACCCGATTATCGGTAGTACCATTTTGAAGTACATGGCCGAGACAATGCAGCAGATCAATGAAAAACTCGAACAAGCTGTCAGCGTTGAGGGAATTACCCGCAAAGTCAAAGCTAAGTTACAGGGGATTTCGGAAGCAGAATTGCTGATGAAAGAAACAACACCATCCACGGTTAAAGCTGTATTTTTAATTCAAAAAGACTCTGGCTTGGTAATTACAGCAGTGCAGCAGTCTGAGCAAGAACAGTTAGAATCGGAAATGGTGGCGGGGATGCTGACTGCTATTCGCTCTTTTGTCAACGACTGTATATCTCAGTCGGGAGATATTGCCGAAATTGATGCCATAGAATATGGGACATCTACGATTGTATTGGAAGTAGCAGGTTCCTGTTATCTAGCGGTGGTGATGCAAGGAGAAACTCGCCAATGGTTTAAGTACAAAATGCGAGCAATCTTCAAAAATCTTGTTCAAGAATACGGGGGCAAAATCCAGTCATTTAATGGAGATCCGGCAAGTATTCCTGTTGAAGTAAATTCGGAGTTGCGGAAATTAATTGATACTGATATCAAGGTTAAATCCAATAAACCTAACCCTTTATTAATGATTGGTTTGGCAACCTTAGCTTTGATTGTAGTACCTTGGGGGATTTATCAATACCGGAGTGGAGTTGAACGCGGGTTAGAATCTGATACAAATTTAGCTTTACAGTCTGCTCCCGAATTATCAGTGTATCGCCTCATGGCAAATGTGAAAGGTAAAGTTGCGGAGTTGTCGGGACGAGTACCGAATCAAAAGTTGCGTTCTAGAGCTTCGCAAATCGCTCAAAAAGTTGTGCCACAATTGACAGTAAAAAATAATATTATAGCTGTTGATGTACCTCCTGATCCGGCGTTAGTCGAGGCTGATGTGAAGCGGACAGCGGCTCTTTTGAATAAAGTAGAAGGCATTGAGATATCGGCTCGTTATGTAGGGGATAAAGTAACTCTCGAAGGTAGTGTGACCCGATCGACTGATGCTCAGAAAATAACTGATGCGTTTGCAAAAATTCCTGGGGTGAAGTCGGTCACAAATACAGTGGGAATAGGAACTAAACCGCTGTCAAAGGCGATGGAAATTCAGATTTATTTCGGTGTCGGCGGGGCTACTTTGTCGCCTAAAGACGTAACAGAAAAGATTAATAAAGTCCAGGAATTTATGGCGGAAAATAAAGGGAAGAATTTGAGAATTGTTGGCTATAGCGATTTGAAAAGTAATCCTGGGGAAAATCAAAGATTGGCGCTGGAGAGGGCAAGAAATGTCAAGGTAGCTTTAGTCAATAAGGGGATAGATGCTGACAGAATACAAGTTGCTTCGAGTAAAAGTCGTCCCGAAGGTGTGGAGGGAAATCAACCGCTTTGGCTGAGGAGAACAGTAGTTTTTGAAGTGGTGAATTAAAATTGGGAATCTATATAATTCATCTGCGTTAATTTGTGTTTATCTGCCTGTATCTGCGGTTGAAAAAAGATAATTTCTTAACCGCAGATGACAATGGATGAACGCAGATTAACGCAGAGGTCGAGAGAACGGTTTTTTTTAATTGCGGTGGTTGTTGTTATACCGAATTCGGGCTCCGGCCCATTGAAGTTTTTCCCTCAATGTGCCGTAATAGGAGTAGTTTTCTCGCAAAATGATGAATTTGGCTTCGCAGTCTGCCATCCGCACGTCTACGCGCTGTCCGGGCCAAATGGCGGTACCTAAAATGCCATCTGTCCAGAGTTTGGTGGTGAGTTCGTAATCTGCTAAGGGCCAAATGCTGACGACGGAACCGGGTGGTAAAACTACTGGGCGGCTGGATAAACTTAGGGGGCAAATGGGGGTGACTGCGATCGCGTTCATGCCTGGATGTATAATCGGGCCATTGGCTGATGCGGTGTAGCAAGTGGAACCGGTGGGTGTTGCGACAATTAAACCGTCGCCTTGATATTGATCTACTACTTCGCCGTCTACTTCCATTTCTAGAATACAACTTGGCATTCGATCGGCTGAAGCGGGTTTGATGCACATTTCATTTAGGGCTAAATATCGATCGCTTTCTGGTTCGAGATTAGTTCTATTCCCATCAAAAATCGCCGCCTGCAACATCATCCGCTTCTGCACAGCATACCTATCTTCAGACAGTCTGTCCCAAATTTCTTCGGTATTTTTGAAGTCCTCAAAAGATTCAGTTAAAAAGCCCAGGTTTCCCCCGACATTTGCTGCCAAAATTGGGATGCCGTCAGCGGCTAAATTTCGCGCAGCAGCAAGGGCGGTGCCGTCGCCACCAAGCACCACGGCTAAATCAATTGGGCTGGTACTAGATGCTAAAAACACTGGATAGGGGTTATCTTTTGGGCCACTGGGGCCCATCAAAACATGACAGCCGCGACTTTCTAATTGTCGAGCACATTGTTCTGCCCAGCGCTGGCTGAAGGGATCTCTGGCTTTGTGGGCGATAATTACTTGTTTTAACTGCACAATTAATCTATTTTAGATTTTAGATTTGGGATTTGGGATTGTTAGATTTTAGGCTGGGTGAAATATCTTGAAATATGCGATCGCACAAATTGGTTTTGGACATCCTGTTAGATTTTAAACTATTTTGGAGAATTCCCAATTATTTAATCGAAAATCGAAAATCGAAAATCGAAAATTGTATCATCCGTCGATGACTCTGGATTTTGGGCGGGGCCATGTAATGCTGGTGTCGGCGGCGATGAGACGAGAAACTGCGATCGCCCCAAATTGATTAAGATGACTGGGGTCAAAAAAATACTCATTGCGGTTTTGCCACCGCTGGGACAAGTCGCGGAAAGCGAAGCCTTTTTGCCGCGAAAGTTGCTGCATTTGTTGCCGGAATTGCTGTTCTGCATAGCGACGAGTGCCGTCTAGATAGTCGTCGGTGAGGGGCAAATTGACGAAAACCAATGGAATTTTGCGACTTTTGACAAAGGTTATGACTGAATTGAAAGCTTTGGCCTGTTTTCCTCCGAGGTTGAAGTCTTCGTAGTCGCGATCGAATCTACCTGAAACGTAAGCGCGATCGTTATAATAGGTGTTAGGATTGTAACGTGCTGATAGAGACATAAATCCGTTAGAGTCGATCGCATCTGCTAATTCACTAATTGGTCTGATTGCCGTCAAAGCAGTGTTAGCAACAGGCAAGATGCCTGTTCCACAATCACTAATTTTAGCAACAGGCAAGATGCCTGTTCCACAAGATTTTAATTGTTTTGTGGGGTGGGCATCTTGCCCGCCCACAGCAATGTTAGCAACAAGCAAGATGTTTGCTTTCTGGAAGCTGCCACGGCAAGGTTGTGGGAATTTGTAACACTGGGGAATCACACTGGGTTCATCTTCCGACAGTTTGGGGCGAATACCTGCTGCTAAGAGTTGATTGCCTTCGGAAGCGATAATTGAGTTGAAAGTGCGATCGATTCTACCACTATTGAATGCCCGCACTCCATCAGCCCAGACAATCATTTGAGGCAATTGCTGTGGTTTTAACAGCCGCCGTAATTGAAAGTCAACTACTTGTGCAGTTGCGCCGTTGACTGCAAAATTAAATATGGTTAAGCCCGGATTACCACTAGCAGCCAAAGATTGTTTTAGCTGTTTGGGATCAACACCTTGTAAGGCGCGGGAACTACCGACAATCAAAACATCTGGCGGGCCGACCGTCGCCACGTAGGATAGGTAAAGTTCTAGTTGTTGGTTGAACAAATCGCTGCTAAAACTGGCGGAAGTTTGAATAGTTGCACCTGCTTGTTGTTGCGAATAAGTCAGGTTTTTCATGTACTCCACAACTTTTTTCTCGGCGAAAGCCCGTTTGGGACTGCCTAGGGGAACGGCTTGCATCCAAGCTACCGCCTGTACCCACAGGGCGGCTACTTCGTCCCAGTCTTGTTTGGAATTGGCTGATTGAGCCAAATTAGAGGCTTCGGTAGCAAAGCTAATTGCTTCGGAGAAGCCATCATTTTGGGCGCAAGAACGCGCGTTGACGAATTTTTTGGGTTTTTTGGAGTTTTGAGGGAGGAGAGGTTCTAGGGGCTGTGATTGGACTGCGGATGCGATCGCCCCCTCGGCCACTGCGGTGTTGAGTGGCTTCGTTGACGAACATCCGACTGTTAAGGCTAGCACCGTCGCAGTGGCGCAGGTACGTTTGAGGATGTTAATGCTGATGCTAGCAATGTAGCGGCGAATCATAGAGCTTTCAGCGATCGTGAAACATGACTAAATATTACATTAAAGCGCTAAAAGTCTCCCGCCGCCGATGTTGTGTTAGCGTATTTCCGTGTGGGATTCGATGACTGCTTCGGCTTCCAGGGCGATCGATCGCAATTTATCCAGTATATCCTGACTTGCCGACTCCCACAACCCCCGCTGACGAGCTTCTAACAATCTTTCCGCCATATCTCGCAGTGCCCAAGGATTGTTTTCCTGGATAAATACCTGAACTTTCTCATCAAAAATGTAAGCTTCGGCGATTCCCTCATACATAAAATCCTCAACACAATTTGCCGTAGCATCATAAGCAAACAAAAAATCAACAGTTGCGGCAATTTCAAATGCACCTTTATAACCATGTCGCATCGCCCCTTCTATCCATTTGGGATTGACAGCCCTGCTGCGATAAACCCGCGCAATTTCTTCTCGCAATTGTCGCACTTTTGGATTCTCAGGAATTGAATTATCTCCGAAATAAGTTTCAGGATTTTTGCCCTGCAAATTGCGAATTGCAGCCGTCATTCCACCTTGGAATTGATAATAATCGTCGGAGTCGAGGATGTCATGTTCGCGGTTGTCTTGGTTTTGCAGAACTATTTGCATTTGGCCGAGGCGTTTTTCAAATGCTTCGGGTGCCGAACATCCCCATTCACTCTGTTTAACTTCTGGGACATCTCCCGCCAAATTCGAGGAACTAGAGGAAGTATAAGCATAGCTGCTCCAATTAATGTAAGCTTTTGCTAAATCGCTGTCGTCTGTCCAATTTTGAGCTTCAATTATGCCTTGAAGTCCCGCGCCATAAGCACCTGGTTTTGAACCAAAGACGCGGAAGTGCGATCGCAATTCGGCATCTTCTCGACTCAAACCTGTCGATTCCCAATCCTGAATTTCTTGCTTAACTTGTGCCGCTAAAGGATTGCTTTCGGCTGGTTCATCTAAATCTGCCACAGCTTTTACCGCAGAATCAAACAAATCAATTAAATTGAAAAAAGCATCGCGGAAAAATCCCGAAATCCGCAAAGTAACATCAACGCGCGGCCGCCCTAAAACAGCAACTGGCAAGATTTCAAAATCTACAACCCGGCGTGAAGGCCCATCCCAAATTGGTTGAACTCCGATTAATGCTAGGGCTTCTGCGATGTCGTCTCCTCCCGTTCGCATGGTGGATGTTCCCCACACTGACAAGCCCAAAGTTTTCGGATATTCCCCATTTTCTTGAGTGTATCTTTCGATTAAAGTTTCAGCAGCAACTTTGCCAACTCTCCAGGCGGTTTCTGTGGGAATAGCGCGGATATCTACTGAGTAAAAATTGCGGCCTGTTGGTAATACATCGGGTCTCCCACGGGTTGGTGCACCGGATGCGCCGCTGGGTATGTGTCGCCCATTTAAGCCGCGCAACAAATTAGTAATTTCTTGGTTTGTTTGGAGAAGTGAAGGTAAAAGATAGTTTTCTATCCAGTCTAATTCTGGTTGTGTGGCTTGTCCTGTTTGGATATTTTTGACCGCAGATGTAACCGCAGATGCACGCGGATGAACGCGGATGTTTTGGATTAAGTTATCTACTAATTCTGCGGCTTTTTCTTCGAGTTCTGCGGTTAAATCGCCTGCGGTGGTTAAGGGGTCGAAATCGTAGCCTAAGTCTTCTGCTAGGGCGCGGGTTAAGCCGATGCGATTTGTGCTAGGATGGCGGGCGATCGCAATTATCAGATCTCTCAATTGTCTACCTTCGGGGCACTGTCCAAAAATGTGCAATCCGTCGCGAATTTGGGATTCTTTGAGTTCGCAAAGATAGCCATCGGTGCGAGTGATGAATTCGGTGAATTCGGATTTATTTAGTTGGATTCCTAAGTCTTTGTCTAAGTTTTCCTGGTTGGTGAGGGCGACAATGCGATCGCGAATCATCGGTAATCGAGACGGATCTAAGCTTTGGGCTTCGCAATATTCGTCGATTAAGGCCTCTAACTGCTGCAAAGGCCCGTAAAGTTCGGCGCGAGTCATGGGCGGGGTGAGGTGGTCAATAATCACGGCTTGCGATCGTCTTTTTGCCTGGGAACCTTCCCCCGGATCGTTGACAATAAACGGATAAAAATTCGGCATCGCGCCTAATGCAACTTCGGGATAACAATTGCTAGATAATGCGACACTTTTACCGGGAAGCCATTCTAAATTACCATGTTTTCCGGCATGAATTATTGCCTGAGCTCCAAAGTTTTGCCGCAACCAATGATAGTAAGCTAGATAATTGTGAGTTGGTTCTAAATCCGGTGCGTGATAGTTCAAACTAGGGTCAATTTCGTATCCCCGCGATGGTTGAATTCCCACAAACACATTGCCAAACTGAATCCCCGGAATGGGAAATAGGTTCGCAGTCAGTAGTTCCGTTTTTTCCCCCGTCGCCAACCCCCATCTATTACAAATTCCATCCTGTACTTGCTGTGGTAAAGTTGCGAAATACTCTTGATATTCTGCTAAATCCAAATATTGATTTATAGGGCGTAATTCTCGTCCTTCGGGGTCATTTGTCACGCCAGAAATCAGCATTTCAATTAACTCTGTACCGCTGCTGGGAATATTATCTACTTGATAGCCAGCTTGCTGCATAGCTTTGAGGATTTCCACGCAGCTAGCGGGGGTATCTAAGCCGACACCGTTGGCTAATCTTGCATTGCGGGTGGGATAATTGGCGAGAATTATGGCGATGCGTCTGTTGGCGGCGGGAGTTTGTTTGAGGTTTACCCAGTTTGTAGTTAAATCTGCTACAAATGAAATGCGATCGACCGCAGCAACATAACCGACAACATCGGTTTCTAATTCGCTATTCCAAGTTTGTACAGCCTTAAAAGAAACCGCCCTAGTAATAATTTTGCCATCAACTTCTGGCAAAGCTACATTCATCGCCACATCGCGGGGCGAAAGTCCTTGCAATTCACTTTCCCACTGTTCCAAACCACCACCGCTAAATATGGCTTGCAATACTGGAACATCTAATAATTTTAAGGTATTTTGTTCGGCTTCTAGACTGTTAAAACCAGAGATTGCAAAACTTGTCGTATTGAGCAATAATTGAATTGGTTCTGAGTCTTTTGGTTTAAAATAGTCTAGCAGTTCTACTTGTAATTCTGGTTCCCGCAAGGAAGATACAAACACGGGAACTGGTACTAAGTTTCGCTCTGATAAAGCTTGACAAAGTGCATCGATTGGTGCTAGATTTCCTGATAAATAATGAGCGCGATAAAATAAGATTCCCACCGTAGGGGCGGTGCCCCCGTGCCCGCCCTCTTCTTCATCCTCCCTGCGCCCACCCCAATCATAAATTCCGACGCGGGAAACTGTTTGAGGTAGAGGTGGATTGTAAGCAGTTTTGAGACAAGTATCAGCCGCAAATTCTAGGGCATTAACAAAGTTTTGGACTCCGCCTTCTGTGAAGTAGCGCCACAGTTGATTGACTGCTGATAGCGATACATTTGAATGACTGATTAAATCGGGATCGGGACTATCATCACCGGGCATTATAATCAATTTAGCTCCAGTTTTCTCCACTGTTTCCCGCAGAGTTTCCAAGCCGTAAGACCAATAAGAACGACCTCCCAACAGCCGGATAATTATTACTTCGGCGCGTTCTAAAATTTCCTCGGCATAGGTATCAATGGTTAATTGTTGCTGCAATTGCAGGAGATTCACAGCCCGGATTTTGGGGAATTCTGCTGGCAGTTTTGATGTCGCTGTCGCCAGAGTTTGAATATCCGTATCAGCCGCACTGATAAATACGATTGGTGCGGGGGTTTGCTGAATGAATATTACTCCTTCGGCTTGGGGGTTCCAGCCTCCTGGTGTTGCGGCTATTTTGTGCATTAATTTTTAGTTTATGTTTATAAATAGTGAAAAGTGCGATGGATTTTAGTATAACATGGTTTATTTTAAATCCGGTTGTATTAGAATAATTTAACCACAGAGGGCGCAGAGTACGCAGAGAAAGAGAAGAGAGAGATGAATGATTTTGAGTTTCTGAGGTTCAACCTATAAACTGATAAAGAAAACTCCCAAAATCATAATTCCTGCCCCTAATAACCTTTGTTGAATATCTTTTTCCTTAAAAATAAAGTGACCAAACAACACACCCATCAACACGCTAGTACGTTTGATAGCTATCACTTGCACTACCAAAGTCAATGTCAAAGCCTGCATTTGACAAAGCACTCCAATCGCATTGAAAAAACCCATAGCAGCTAGCATTGGTAATTGTTTGAGAATTTTTCGGCTGGGATTTGGGGTTTTATACAATAAAACTGGTAGTAGCAAGATACTCATTGTACCAAATATAGAGAATAGCCAAAAAATCGGGGATGAGTTTTGCACGCCTATTTTGTCAAAATTTGAGGTGATACTCCAGAGAAATGCCACGATTAACATGAATTTTGGCCCTGGTTCGTTCACCAATGCTTTGAATGGGGCTAAGTATCCTTGAGATTTCTCTTTGATATTTAATAAATAAGAACCTATGACAATTAGAAGAATGCCAATATAATCAAAGAATTTGGGATATTCACCGACAATTAACGGCGAAGTTAGTAGCATGAATAATGGTGTCAACGCGACTAGCGGCACTGTCAGGGATAAGTCTGATACTTTGATGGCTTTGATGTAGAGGAGCGCTGTGACAGCATTGATGCTACCTCCGATTAATAGGGCGACCCAAAATTGAGAATTCAATGCCGGAATTCCGGTATAAATTACCCAGGGAATCAAAAAAATGACCGAAAAGAATGAGAGTGACCAAGCAACGACATATTCGTCACTTTGTTTGAGATTTTGCTTCCCAAAAACATCTTTAAGTGCTTCAAAGAAAGCAGTAAAGATTCCTAAAATTAACCAAGTCAACCTAAGTATGCCCTCCTAACTCGATCGTCCTTTAGCAAATCTGATGCAAGGCCTGTCAGAGTAATGTTACCAGCTTCTAGTACATAACCCCGATCGGCAATTTGCAATGCTAAACTGGCGTTTTGTTCAACCAACAGAATTGTAACGCCTGTGGAGCGCAAATGTTGAATAATCCCAAAGATTTCTTTGACTATGGCGGGCGCTAAACCCAAACTGGGTTCGTCTAATAGTAGCAGTTTTGGGCGTGACATCAACGCGCGGGCGATCGCCAACATTTGCTGTTCCCCACCGCTGAGGGTTCCCGATAGTTGATTGCGGCGTTCTGCTAACCTGGGAAATAGTTTAAATTGGTAGTCTAAATCTGCTTTGATTTCTGCTGTTTGCGATCGCACATAGGCCCCTAATTCTAAGTTTGTCAACACCGTTTGTTGCGCCAAAACCCTCCTCCCTTCTGGGCTGTGGGCAATTCCGAGTTTGACAACTTCGTGGGCTTGGCGGCGGGTAATATCTCGCCCATTGTAGATGATTTGTCCTTGGTGCAAATTAACTATTTTGGAAATAGCCCTGAGTGTCGTACTTTTGCCGGCACCATTCGCACCGATGAGGCTGACGACTTCGCCTGCATTAATTGTGAGATTAATATTTTGCAAGGCTTGAATTCCACCGTAGTTTACAGAAAGATTCTTGAGTTCTAAAAGGATGTTTTGGGTGGTTTTAGGTGGACTATCGTGCATTTTATGTGACTTTTAGTTTGATTGCGATTTACTGTTGGGTGGCGGCCGGTTACTGAGCGTAGTCGAAGTAGATTGCGATTTACCGTTGGGCGGGGGCGGGTTTATGAAATTGTGGGTTTTAGGCAATTATTGTTGGTGAACCCGCCCCTACAGATTGGGATTTACTGTTGGGCGGGGGCGGGTTTATGAGATTGTTGGTTTTAGGCAATTATTGTTGGTGAACCCGCCCCTACAGATTGGGATTTACTGTTGGGCGGGGGCGGGTTTACGAGATTGTGAGTTTTAGGCAATTATTGTTGGTGAACCCGCCCCTACAGAATGTGTAATAATGTGAGTCTTATCCAATTTAAATTTATCTATTTTTCGTCTCCCAAATAAGCTTCAATTACAGCAGGATCGTTCCTGACAATAGCAGGTTCTCCCAAGGCAATTAGCTGACCGAAATGCAGCACGGCAATTCGATCGCATAATCCCATCACCAGCGGTACGTGATGCTCGATCAATATTACAGTTAAATTGAACTTTTGGCGCACTTCTCGGATAAATTCACTTAATTTATGCTTTTCATTCGGATTCATCCCCGCCGCTGGTTCATCTAACAACAATATTTGCGGTTCTAGGGCTAAAGCACGGGCAATTTCCAAGCGTCTCTGGTCGCCGTAACACAAGTTTTTGGCTTGTTCATTCGCCCGATCGCCCAAACCGACCAAATCCAACAATTCCAACGCTTTTGCGTGGGTTTCGCGCTCCATTGCGTTCGCGGATGGCAACGCAAATATGCCCGCTAGCAGTGATAATACCGGATTGTGCGATCGGCTGTGGATGTGTCGTGCGATCGCCACGTTTTCACTAACAGAAAGTTCCCCAAATAAACGGATATTTTGAAAAGTTCTGGCAATACCTTTATTGGCAATTTGATATGGTTTCAATTGGGAAATATTTTCATTTTGATAAATCAGGTTGCCACTAGAAGCAGGTATCAATCCAGTCATGACATTAAATAGAGTAGTCTTGCCCGCGCCGTTAGGGCCGATTAGTCCAAATATCTCGTCTTTTTCAACTGTAAAAGATACGTCGTTTACGGCAATTAAACCGCCAAAGCGGCGAGTTAATCCTTTTGCGGCTAAAACCGGATTGGTTTTTGAGAGGGTAACGGGTTCAGAAATCATCAAATATGATAAAATAGTGATTATCTAATTATGCCTTAGACTTAAGTATAATAGACTAATGCGAGAAATTCAATGCAATACCTGTGGTAGCAACCGCTATGAGGAACGTAAAATCAATTACCTTTACAGTTGTCAAGGTAAATACTTGCTAGTTCCTAACACGCCTGTTGAGATTTGTCTGGATTGTGGCATGATTTATTATGATGCAGCAGTTCTTAAAGAAATTGAGCGTCGTTTCTTTGCTATTCACCAGCAGAATGAAATGCCGGATTCATATATTCAAATTCCCAGCAAGAGTTACACGTAAAGAATTGTTTTTAAATGAAAGAACCGGAATCTAATTCATCAGAAGGAATCAAATGCTTTATGTTAGCAATAAAAGATTGCTATCTCGATAAAATTCCAGGTGCAAAAGATACCGATTTTCTGCCACAACAAATCACATCGCGCTATAATGTAACAATTACCGCAGTGGCTGTATCTCCTTAACATCTCGCAGGGATAATTGTATAACAATGTACATACCAGATTCGCAATCTTCCCCAGCAAAAGCGTTGCCGACGATGTACGATCTACCCAGTGAAGACCCGGACGAGCCTGGGTTTGACGAATATCATCGATGGCAAGCACAACTTTTGTCTGCTAGCTGCATTCCTTCTAATTATCCACGCGATCGCACATTTTCAGCCAGCGATCTCAATCTATATTACGACTCCAACCATCCCAATTGGTACAAAAGACCCGATTGGTACTTAGTTGTGGGCGTTTCGAGATTTTACCAAGACAGAGATTTGCGCCAAAGTTACGTGATTTGGGATGAAGCAGTCAATCCTTTAATTGCGATCGAATTTCTGTCACCAAGTACGGAAGATGAAGATTTGGGGCTGACAGAATCAGAACCAAACAAACCTCCGACTAAGTGGCAGGTTTATGAGAGAATTTTGAAGATTCCCTATTACTTTGTGTTTAGCAAATATAACAACCAATTGAGAGTATTTCGCTTAATTGGCAACCGTTACCGCGAACAAGTATTAACAGGTTCTCGATTTTGGATACCGGAAATACAGTTAAGTTTGGGTTTGTGGCAAGGTGCTTTCCTGCAAAATGAAAGGTTGTGGCTGCGGTGGTATGATATTAATGGTAATTTGGTTCTGACTCCTGAAGAATTTGAAAGACAGCGAGCTCAATTGGAAAGTCAACGAGCCGAATTTGAAAGGCAGCAAGCTGAAATTGAAAGACAGCAAGCTGAAATTGAAAGACAGCAAGCTGAATCAGAAAGGCAACGTGCTGAATCAGAAAAGCAACGTGCTGAATTTGAAAAACAGCAAGCCGAATTAGAAAGGCAACGTGCTGAATCAGAAAGAGAGCGGGCAAATCGTTTAGCCGATCGCCTCCGAGCAATGGGCATAAATCCCGATGAGCTGTAAAATTAAATACTAGCGTCAAATGCTGCTAGCACTGTCCATAAAAATTTATTAACAAAAAATTACTTATGCCAGAATCTACCTCATTACGCGATCGCTACTTAGCCCTCATTGACAAAATCGTCGAAATCACCCTCAAGGGTCAAATTCGCTCCAAAGAACAAGTATATCAAATGCTCGTGCAAGACATCGGCACTGGCACCGGCGAAATTTTTGAACGATGTTTCGGAGAACGCCTGGATGCCACCGAAAACCTGCTGAGAAATGAAAAGGACGAAATCAAACAAGCCAAAGCAAATCGCACCTTCAGAGCGCTAAAAACCATCCAAGGAGAATGGGAACGCTGGCAAAAGGACAACCGAGTTTCTAGTGCGATCGCCTCAGCCATCCAACAAATCCTTACCGCCGAATCTAATACCCGTCTCCTGACATTATTCCAAGTAATCGACCCCAACAAAGAACTTCCCCTGACTCTCGATCAATTGCAGCAATTGGCAAAATCCCTGCACCAACAAATGCTGCAAACTTCCAATCCCGAAACTGAGCGAGACTTGCAGCAAATCACCTCCGGGATTGCCAAAGGTTTAGAATCTTGGCAACGATTGGAACCGGAACTCGTGGGCTGGATTTATCAGCCACAGCAGCTAGGATTTGGCGCTAGTCCCGAACAAAACGGGCCTTGGGCTTTTTGGGCAAAAAAGGTGAAAAGTCCGTTTCCTCACGCTCTTTTGCAGACAATTGCGATCGGTGAATCGATAGTTGAATTAGCTGCCAAACAATCGAGTTTAGATTTAGGCACTTTGGTGGAATTAGCGATTATTTTGCAGTGCTTGCAGCGGGCTTTGGCGACATGGTTTGATAAGCAAGTTTATGATTCTAAAGTGTCAACCAAAGCTTCAATTTCTACTTACATTACTTTTTCGGTAATTTGGAGTCAGTTAGCCAGTGGATTTAACAATTCTACCAAAAGCGGCGAACAGTTGGCAAATGCTTGTTTTCAAGTAACGTTGCAAATTTTGCGGGCCTTTTCTCAACGAGAATACTTTCCGCTTTACGGTGGGATTTTTGCCTCCTTTGATGGCAAATCTCTGCGGCATACTTTGGAGTATTTGGATGAACCGCTGCGACGGGTTGAAGGTACTCAAGCTAAGGCTCGAATTCTGACGCTTTTGGGTTATTCGATGCGGGCTGTGGGAGCCTATGAGCGATCGATCTTACTGCACAAGGAAGCGCTGGAAATTGCCCGTCTGGAAGATGATAAAGCCTGCGAAGTTGCCAATCTCAATCACATCAGCCGCAACTATGTTGCTCAGAAAAACTATCAGGAAGCGATTAATTACAGCCAGCGGGCTTTGATTATGGCACGACAAGCGGGAGAGCGGCAAGGTGAGGCTAATGCGCTGGCTAATTTGGGTTATAGCGAGGTGTTTCAGGCGCGGCAGTTGGAGGATGTGGAGCCGGAGGTGTATGAAAGTGCGATCGGCTATTTGGAGCAAGGTTTGTTGCTGTCGGAAAGGTTGGGAGATATGCAAAGTCAAGCTTTTTGTTCCAGCAGTCTGGGAATTGCTAAAATTGCCTTGGAAAATTCCGAAAGTGCGATCGAATATTTGGTCAAAGGTTGGCAAGCTGCCCAATTCTCCGGGGACTTATATTTGCAAGGTCTGAATTTGGCTTATTTAGCTCAAGCTTATTATAGCATTAATCAGCTCGAAAAAGCTATATTTGCTGGCAGTTTGGGGATGTATACTTTGGAGCAAATTGGGGCGATGGAATGGCGTCAATCGGCTGGTTTATTGACTATTCTGCGGGGACAAATGGGGGCTGAGGCTTTTAAGGAGTCTTTGGCTAAGAGTCGAGGAAGTATCATTCCGGCGATCGGAGTTGATGGCTATGATTATATCCCGGAATTGTTGGAAAAATATCAACAATCTATCTAACTCTTTGTTGTGGAACAGGCATCTTGCCTGTTTCTTAATGTTTTCATGAGCGGGCAAGATGCCCACCCCACAATCAAATTTAACTCTTTGTTGTGGAACAGGCATC